>CAYZUX010000044.1:0-30955 GCA_964481775.1 uncultured bacterium
GTAGGATCTTGTCAGGAGTCATGTCACCGGCTTCATGAAAGATGGAGGATCCGGGATCACAGGCCTTCTCAGCCGCTTTCCTCAAGTGTTCACGGCTTGCTTCGCCCAACCCGATGTCTGCAAGCCTGGTTGGCAAACCCACCTCCTCACAGAATGAGAACACTGTCTCGATCTCATTCGTGTCCGCATCCGCGAGGACCAGACCAGCCAGAGTCCCAAAGGCCACCTTTTCACCATGGTAGAATGCATGGGTCTCCTCCAGCGCGGTCAGACCGTTATGAATGGCATGAGCCGCCGCCAAGCCTGCACTTTCAAATCCGACTCCACTCAAAAGGATATTGGCCTCGATAATATGCTCCAGTGCCGGGGTGATCAGGTGCTGCCCGCTGGCGGTTTTAGCGGCTGCACCATAGGCCAGTAGTGTTTCATAACAGAGTTTGGCGATCTGCAGTCCCACCGTGGTGCAATACCCGCCACACTCATTGACCGAGTGGGTACGAACACAGGACCGGGCCTCGAACCAGGTCGCCAATGCATCCCCCATACCCGCTACCAGGAAACGCGTTGGAGCCGACGCGATGATGCTGACATCGACCAGCACCGCTGCCGGATTGGTTTTCTGGTAGAACACGGACTCGAAAACCCCATCCTTGGAGTACACCACCGCGCACCCGCTGCAGGGGGCATCGGTCGAGGCGATGGTGGGGATGATGATCACTGGGATACCCGCACGATCAGCGGCGATTTTGGCCGTGTCGATGGTCTTTCCTCCGCCCATCCCGGCCAGGACATCCACCTGCTTGCTCGCGATGATGGCTGACAACCGGCCCAGTTCCTCCTCACAGCACTCCCCCCGGAACTGTTCGACATCGATGGATGGTCCACTCAAATCAATCCCGCTGGCGGGTAAAACGCTGTCCCTCACTGTGGGTGAGGCCAGTATCAATCCCCGTTTCCCCAACAAACCAAACAGGGCGGGCAGCTCACCGAGAGCACCAGCACCCTGGATGTACTTTCCTGGAAAAACCGCCTTCTTGAACATGAGAACCTCCTGTCGTGTGCATCATGGTTGATCAGCAGCTGCCGGTTCAGTCTCGTGGGGGCGGACCACAATTTACCTCATCCTCTCCCTTTGGAAGAGAGAGAAACTCCATGTACTATCCTGATTCTATCATACACTCGAAAGGATCCTCCTATGAAGTTCCACACCGAATACCTCTGGTTCAACACCCGTAAACACCGGGACTATGTCAACATCACCGACAAGGTCGAGGATGCGGTGGAAAAAAGCGGCGTGCGCGAGGGAATGGTGCTGGTCTCGGCGATGCACATTACCGCGGCGATTTATGTGAATGATGCGGAGTCGGGATTGATCCAGGACATCGATGACTGGCTGGAAAAACTGGCTCCCACCGGTCCTGATTACCGCCACCACCGTACCGGGGAAACGAATGGCGACTCCCATCTGAAGAACCTGCTTGTCCATTACCAGGTGATCCTGCCGATCACCGATGGGAAACTCGACCTCGGACCCTGGCAGCAGGTTTATTATGCCGAATTCGATGGCCAGCGGCGGAAGCGTGCGATTATCAAAGTGATGGGTGAGTGAAGGGATCGAGTTGAAAAAACAAGCCTTGGAGTAGCGAATTTATTCGCATGGGATATGTATAGGGCGATTGAATTCGCCCCTCCGGAGCGTGTTCCGCAACCTATTAAACCACCGCGCAGGTCTCGAACTCGGCCAGCAGTGGTTGCAGACGTTCCAGCTCGGTCTGCGAAACCTGATCGATAAACACAATCCCATTGAGATGATCGATCTCATGCTGGAAAACCCGTGCGAACAGGCCTGATGCCGCAATTTCCACCGGCTTGCCATCCACTCCAAGACCTTTGACACGGACCTTGAGGGGACGCATCACCTCGCCCTCGACGCCGGGGATGGAGAGGCATCCCTCCTTCATCTTGCACAGCTCATCCCCCATCCAGACAATCTCTGGATTGATGAGTGCCGCTTTCTCTCCGGGCTCGCGGGTGTCTACCACGATGATCCGTTGGGAAAGCCCCACCTGCGGAGCGGCCAGGCCGATACCATTGGATTCATACATGATTTCCCACATGGTATCGACTGTCTCCCGTGTGGCCAATGTCACTTTATCTACACGTCGTGCTTTCCTGCGCAGGACAGGATCGCCGAGATAGCGCAATCTCAGTTTCTTCATGCTCTCTCGTCTCCAGAGAATCGGACAACAGGCTCTTCTTCAAGATCCTCTTTCCGGGAATTATTCCCTTATTTTACGCCCCAAACATCAGGAACAGCAAGGCCGCCGCAGAGGCCACGATCAGGAACAGATACCCATACTTCCTTCTGGGATTCAGGGTTCCGATGGCCATACCATGGTCATGGTAGGCATGCCCCGGGTGCATTTGATTCTCCAGACGGAGATGTTCACAACGCAGGTCCGATTCCCGGTTACGGATCTCCAGGTAACGGTCATGCAGGTCCCCAACAACCTCCTCTTGAATGGCATGATGGACCAGCTCCTGGCGTTTCCTGAAGAGCTCTTCCTCCTGGAGGGTGATCTCCTCTAACTGGGTCCGGAGCTGATCTGCTGTCAAGTTCACTTCTGACCCTCCAAACCTCCCTGTCCTTCAGGTAATTTGAGGTAGTTCACACACCACTGGCTCACCACAGAGTGGAAAGGCTTTCGAAAGGCTGCCGTATTGGCTGCCACACGCTTCGGGTGAACTGCATTTCCAAGGAGGATCACAGCCACCTGGTAATCGGGATCGATCCACAGGCTGGTCCCGGTAAAACCGGTGTGGCCGTAGGAACGTTCCGAGGGGAGGAACACAGTCGCTTCCTCGGGTGGTTTTTTGAACCACCATCCCAGAGCCTGCCTGACTCCCTGTGGCATCGGTTGCGGCCTGAGCATCTCCCGGAAAGTTTGCTGAGAGAGGATCTGCATCCCCTCCAGTTTCCCCCCCTGCAACATCATCCTTGCGAAGAGAGAGAGGTCATCCGCAGTCGAAAAGAGACCCGCATGACCCGAAACTCCCCCCATCTGGTAAGCATTTTCGTCATGAACCTCGCCTTGCATGACCTTTTTCCGAAAGGGACAATCCTCGGTGGCAGCACATTTCCTCCAAAGCGAACGAGGCGGGTTGAACAGGGTGTGACGCATCCCCAGGGGATTGAAGATACGTTCCTTGGCGAACCAGTCCAGAGATTTCCCGGACACCTTCTCCACCAGCCATCCCAGGGTCATGTATCCCAGGTCGCTGTATTCCCGTTCCTTTCCCGGTGGACGTTTGAGTTCCAACCCGGCCAGGGCCTGATAAAAATCCTTCTTCCCATGGAGCTCCCAATAGAGCTGGACAAAAGCGGCCAGCCCTGAAGTGTGGGTGAGCAGGTGACGAACTGTGATCCTTTCTTTTCCCTTGCACCCAAATTCCGGAATGTAACTCCAAACCGGGGCATCCAGACGGACCTTGCCCTGATCCACCAGAATCATCACCGAGGTGGTGGTACAGACCATCTTGGTCAGGGAGGCCAGGTCAAAATAAGCACCAGGCTGGAGGGGGATGGGCGCAGGAATTTTCCTCAGGTAGCCGCAGGCTTTGTGGTAAACAATGTTATCTCCGGCCAGAACCAGTGCTTCCACTCCGGAGGTAGCTCCCGCCATCACCGCGGACTGGAGTGTCTGATCAAGATCCTGTTCAACTGCCTGGGGGAGTGATTGGGATTGTGTGGATATGGAATCCATCATTAGGGAGTAATCTCTCCTGGCTGGTTCACCTCAAACAGAGAAGCGGCTTCATGAAGGGTACCGTATTGGTCCATTTCCCGGACAACAAGCCGGTGGATACCTGAAGAGAGGTCCTCCGGCAGGTCCGCGGTCCAGATATGGAAGACTTCCGGGGCGGGAGGAACCGCCGAATGTTTGTGGCCTTCATCGGACTCCTCCCAAAGCTTGGACACCAATGGGTCAGGCATCAGGGTGCGTGACATGCCAACCGGTTCTCTCCCATCCAAAGCATATATCACCTTCGATCGTTCTGAGCCGGCGAAGATATTAGCAATGACCCGGTCTCCTTTTTTCAGAAGACCTCGTGGCGAGTCGATCCGGATCTGGTAAGACCAGGGTTTCCCTGCCGCCTTGTAGGCCGTTGTGTAGCTGGAACCATCGATCGACAGGATCGAATACCCATTCTCGACTCCATCAATACACAGCGCGGTGGGGATCCCGCGCTCATCCTTGATTCCCTTCCACCATCCCCCGCTGACTGTCGCGGCGGTGAGCTGGTGGATGGGCGGATCGCCATGAAAACCGGAGGTTTCTCCAATAAACAGCTGCTCCTGGGCATGCATATGCCCACACAAGGCCAGGACCTTGCGCCCCTCCAGGAGACGGTATAGGCCCTGGCGGTCCATGACATACCCGGCTCCATTCACCTCCAGAGGAACATGCATCATGAGCACCAGAAGATGCTCCTTCGGATGGAATGCAAGCAGCTTGGCCAGCCACTCCAGTTGAGCGGCTCCAAACCTGGGATCCCAGATCCCTTTCTCGCGCGCGGGTTTATTGGCGGTGGTCTCCTCCGGTGACTTGTGATGCCACTCGATGTTATCGAGCGCCACAAACAGGACCTCGCCGTGAAAAAAGGCATAAAACTGCGGGCCATAGACACGGTGCCAGGTTTCATCGCTGTACTCATCGGTTGGGGCATCGAAATTGATGTCATGATTTCCGATCACATGGAACCAGGGCTTGCGGAGGTGGGCCATGAGCTGGTTGTAAGGTTCATAAAGGTTGAGATGGTCGGACATGACATCACCGAGAGTGATCCCGAAGGATGCCAGTTTGACCATTGGTTCAGAGAGCATCTCCGCCACAACATCATCACGGATGTAGACGAGCTCCTCTGGGCTGTCCGGTTGAGGATCAGCGGCGACCACAACATCAAACTTTTGGATTGGTTCTGCGGGCATCAAGGCAAAATCGATCGAGGCGGGCAACGGACCTGTAGGAGCCACGCCAGGATAGTGATCATCTTTGTGTGCTCCGCCAGTCCAGCTGCTGACCAGAGATTGGATCAATCCCGCCGGAGGAGCACTGAAATCCGGTGAACCCCCGGGTTTGTGGATATAATAAAAGTGTGGCAGGTATTGGTCATCCACAGGCAGGTTATAATCTTTGGGTTTGATGAGGATGATGATGTCATCCTCATCCACCTCGATGGAGTAGCCGCCATCGGCACCGGTCTCGACAAAATCACGTTGATTCGTGATCAGGACCTTGGGAATCCCTGTTTCACCCTCGTCACGGATTCCATTTTGGTTCCGGTCGTCAAACACCACTCCCCGCGCAGTCTCGGAAAAGGACGGTACAGAGAGATTGAGAAGGAGGAATAACTGGCAAATCAGATAGCTCGCCCACCAGTTGAACTGGTGGGCGGAACCTTTTTGGCGGGGTTGTACCCCGCTAAATTTCATTACACCTCTGGGGGAGTACAACTCCCCCAGAAGGTCACGGCCCTGGAGTCCAACTCCAGGGCCACCCGGAAATAGAGAGAAAATATGTTTCATCTCTCTCCTATGCCCCTCTTCCCATCGATTGATAAGCATCCAACGCTTTTATCCGGGCCTGGGCATGATCCACCAGGGGATGGGGATAGGTCTTTCCCAAAGTGATCCCGGCCTCTGTGAGTACAGAGGCCGATGCCAACCAGGGCCTATGGAGCCATTTCTGGGGGAGCTTTGCCAGCTCCGGTACCCAGCGACGGACATAAGATCCTTCCGGATCGAAGCGTTCCCCCTGGGTGACCGGATTAAAGATACGGAAATAAGGGGCGGCATCCGCTCCACAGCCCGCGCACCATTGCCAGCCGAAGGTGTTGTTCGCCAGGTCCGCATCCACCAGGGTATCCCAAAACCATTTCGCCCCCTCCTGCCAGGGGATCAGGAGGTCTTTGACCAGGAACGAGGCCACTACCATGCGCACCCGGTTATGCATCCACCCGGTAGTCCACAGTTCACGCATCCCGGCATCCACGATGGGATAGCCGGTCTTTCCCTTCTGCCAGGCTGTCAGCCAGTTTCTATTCCGTTTCCAGGGAAAGGCACTGAAGCCGGGATGGAGTGGTTCCTGGGGGGTTTCTGGAAAATGGTAAAGCAGGTGGTGAGCGAACTCACGCCAGACCAATTGACGCAAGTATCCCTCTCCTGCGTGGGGTGTTGCCTTGACTGCATACCAGACTTGCCGGGGGCTGATCTCGCCATGATGCAGATAGGGTGACAGACGAGATATCCCTTTAATCCCAGGGAAATCCCGGTTCTGGTCATAGTTGGATATCCCCTTCTTCAGGAAAGCCTCCAACTGTTTTTTCGCACCCGGTTCTCCGAAAGCCCAAGTCTCACGAATCCCTCCCGCCCAGTCGATACGCGGTTCCAGGTGGAGCTCCCCCAGGCTGGGAGAAGTGGGCCACCTGGCAGGCATACCCAGTGTTCGCGGTGGCGGAAGGGGGGCGGCAGGTTCGAGGTTCGCGAGGCAGGCCCTCCAGTAGGGGGTGAAAACCCGATAGGGAGTGGACTGCGAGGTCATCACCTCCCAGGGCTCGAAAAGGAGGCTGGCGTTGAAGGTGCGAACCTCCAGACCTTCTGCTTTCAACTCCTTCTCAATGCTCTGATCTCTTTGAATGGCGGCCGGTTCATAACGCCGGTTCCAGAAAACCGTTTGGGCACCGGTCTCCCTTACCAGCGCGAGCAGGACCTCCAGGCTCTTTCCTGTCCGCAGGATAAGACGTGAGTTCTTCTTCTGCAGGTCCTCTCCAAGGCTGGCCAGCGAGTGGTGGAGCCAATACCGGCTGGCCGCTCCGGAAG
This sequence comes from uncultured bacterium, assembly GCA_964481775.1. GTDB lineage: Bacteria > Hinthialibacterota > Hinthialibacteria > OLB16 > OLB16 > OLB16. The sequence goes on from CAYZUX010000044.1 coordinate 6,881, forward strand.
GCCATTCACCTTCCTCCCCTGGTGCCAAGATATATAAAGGAATGACAGGAGCATTCCACCTGGATGCCTCATAAAGGGCTGGATTGTCAGCGAGACGCAAGTCCTGACGGAGCCAGACGATCACAGGGGGAGTATTCATATCCCTTGAGCATACCCTGTCAGCGGTCCGAGTGTGAGGGAGATCCTCACCAGGAACACGGTACGGCTGGAGTATCTGGGGCTTGTCTCTGTCGTTTGCTTGAGTACCCTTCTATCGTCTGCGGTACTGGAAACTACGAGAGGACCTTCTGAAGATCATGCGGTTAGCCCAACGAATGGACCGGATCGACTCATCCGGAATCCGCAAGGTATTTGCCCTTGCGGCGCACATGAAGAATCCCTGTAATCTGAGTATCGGCCAGCCCGATTTCGACCTGCCGGTGGAGCTCCAGGAGGCCGCCTTCAAAGCCATCCAGGCCGGCCACAACCGTTATACCCAGACCGGCGGTATCGATGCCCTCAAGGACAAGGTGCGCGAAAAGCTCGCCAACAAAAAGGGGATCTCGACGGATGGCATCCTGATCACTTCCGGTACCTCGGGGGGTCTGATGCTGGCATTCATGGCTCTCTTCGATCCCGGTGATGAGGTCATCGTGCCGGAGCCTTATTTCGTGATGTACAAGCACCTGCTCAACCTGATCGGCGCTGTTCCGGTGTATGTGGATCTCTACCCTGATTTCCGTCTGACCGCCGACAGAATCCGTCCTCACCTGACTGAGAAGACTCGCGCCATTCTGGTCAACAGCCCGGCGAACCCGACTGGCCAGGTGTCCACCCGGGAGGAGCTGGAGGGGATCGCGTCACTCGCCCGTGAGAAAGATCTGCTGGTGATTTCGGATGAGATTTACAACCTGTTTGTTTATGACGACACCTTTGTTTCGATGGGTTCGGTTTATGAAAACACTTTGGTACTGGGAGGTTTTTCAAAAACCTATGGCATGACCGGCTGGCGGCTGGGTTATGCGGTCGGGGATCTGGAGCTGATCGCCTCCATGGAGGAGCTTCAACAATACTCCTTTGTCTGCGCTCCCAGTGTGGCGCAACACATGGGAGTGGTGGCGCTGGACCTGGATATGACTGTACACTGGGAAGCCTACCGCCGTAAACGCGACATCATCTACAACGGCCTGAAAGATGACTTCGATGTCCCAAAGCCGGGGGGCGCTTTCTATATGTTCCCCGCCGCGCCTGGCGGAGATGGCGATGCTTTCTGTTCACGCGCCCTCGAGAAGGATCTTTTGGTTGTTCCCGGCAGTGTCTTTTCCGAGCGCCGGACTCACTTCCGCATCTCCTTCGCGGCCACCGATGATACACTCCGCCGGGGAGTCGAGATCCTCAAGCGGATGGTGGGGTAAGGCCTGGAAAGAGTTACTGACATTGGGGGAGGTGTTCCTTGAGACCGCTGGAACGAGAAGATTCTCGTTCCAGCAGGATCATTTCCTTCTCATGACACGGTTTTTCAAAACGAATGAATTCCCCACACCGGCTCGGTTTACAGGGCCGCTTCGCCACGCTCTCCGGTACGGATCCGGACACAATTCTCCAGATCCATGATGAACACTTTGCCATCTCCCACCTCACCGGTTCTGGCAGCCTTTTCAATGGCAGAAACCGCAGCTTCCACCTTGGCATCCTGAAGAGCAATTTCCAGGCGGACCTTTGGAACAAGGTCCACTACATATTCCTTGCCACGGAACAGCTCCTTGTGACCTTTCTGACGTCCATGTCCGCGTACTTCGGTGATGGTGATGCCCGTGACACCCAATTCGGAAAGGGCGCTTTTAATCTCATCCAGCTTACTGGGACGGATAATGGCGGTGATGATCTTCATGAGACCTTTCTCCTAGGTTTTCTTTATCAGAGCAACGGCTGACGCTCCAGAGTAGTCTTAGAGCGAATATCCGCTTTCGCCATGTTGATCGACATCCAGGCCAGTGTCCTCAGCCTCGCTGCGAACCCTCAATCCCAGCATGGCATCGATAATCTTCAGCAGGATCAAGCTGACCACAAAGGCATAGACAATGGTGATCCCCGCACCGGCGATCTGACGCAGGATCAAGTCGCCCTGGCTGATATCCCCTTCGCGAAAAGGAGTCAGTCCCAGCGCTTGGACCGCGAAAACGCCCGTCAGAATCGCCCCCATGGTTCCTCCCACTCCATGTACACCAAAGGCATCCAGCGAGTCGTCGTAACCGAATTTCTCTTTATGGGACACGAACCAATAGCACACCCAGCTGGTAATGGCACCCAGCAGGATCGCTGATAAGGGGGCAATGAAACCAGAAGCAGGGGTGATTCCGACCAACCCCGCAACCGCACCAGTGGCAAGTCCGAGCATGGTTCCCTTACCCCTGAATACCCACTCCGCCGCGAACCAGGCCATGGCAGCGGATGCGGCCGCGAGATGGGTATTGGCAAAGGCCACTGCTGCAACCCCATTGGCCGCCAGCGCACTGCCACCATTAAACCCAAACCAGCCAAACCAGAGGATCCCCGCTCCCAGCGCGCACCAGGGCATGTTGTGCGGAAGCATAGGGGTGTGGGGATACCCTTTCCTTTTTCCGACCACCAGCGCGGCGGCCAGTGCCGCGATCCCCGAGGTGATGTGAACCACTGTACCGCCAGCAAAGTCCTGCACTCCCCAAGCTCCCAGCCATCCATCCGGTCCCCACACCCAATGACACACAGGACTGTAGACCAGGGTCGACCAGAGAATCAGGAATACCATGAAACTCGAGAATTTCATCCTTTCCGCAAAAGCACCGGAAATCAACGCAGGAGTGATGATTGCGAACATCAACTGATACATACAGAACAGGATGTGGGGAATAGTGGTTCCAGAACGCGGCGCATCCCAGGCTACCCCGCGAAGACCGAGATACTCCAGGTTACCAAGCAGACCACCACCCACATCCGCACCGAAAGCCAGGCTGTAACCCCACAAAGCCCAGACCAGGGTCACCACCATCATGGCGGCGAAACTGTGCATCATGGTGGAAAGCACATTCTTTGCACGCACCAGGCCACCATAAAACAATGCCAGACCGGGTGTCATGAAGAGAACCAGTGCACTCGACGCCAATATCCAGGCTGTGTCGGCTCCATCGATTGTGGGGCCTGAAGCGGTATCCTGACCAAACACAGGTAGACTGAAACAGACTCCCCACACACACAGTAATCCCACATACAACCGTTTTATCATGGTGAACCTCCAACGATTTTCCCTGGAAAAAAAGGTGCGGATGTGCCGCGCCCTGATAGCGCTACAGGATTCTTGCCAAGTCTAAACAGACCAGCTTCAAGCAGTTCTAACCCTTGTGTTTTGTGTGGGTTACTCCATGCATCAAGGAAGTGAGCTGCTATCGGGTTCAGCGTGATTTTTTGGGATGAATTGAGCTGCTTGGAACTTGGCGAGGCGTGGAGCTGTTCAGTTTTCAGCAGAATCCCTCCTTCCAAACCGTTTTGGACCGGGGGTAAGGGAAAGGACCTTCGCTTCAGGTAGACAACGGACTGATCAGCTGTTTCACAGCAAAAATAAACAATCCCGTCAGCAACAGATTGAGCGCAAGACTGAGCATGGCAACCGTAACAATGGGCCCGCCAATGCCATAGCTCATCGAAATGACGAGGACACCGGCTCCGACCTCACCACGTGGCCACATTCCGATGGCGACAGCCAGCCGTTCACGCCAGTGTGCTTCCTTTCTGTAGCACAAAGAGGGAAACATCTTGCCCAGGTTCGAAAGAATCGTGATGAAGAAGACATGTAACATAATCCACCCCCAACCAATTCCCGGTTGGGCCGCAGTGATACGTCCTAGTTGACGAGAGACGCCGATATCCGCCGCAGCTGACTCGGCTATGGCAGAACCTCCCGCACGCATGGTGTCCTTCATGAGTTGAGTCCTGGTTTCACCTGATCCCATGGTTTGTCCATCTTCAATCAATGGCATTGAAAGGCCGACAAGGACCATGAAAACCGCCGCGACAATCATGGATACCCGTTTTTCGGTGGGAGTGCTGATAACTTCATGGGCATCATGGCAAGTGGACTGACTTCCAGCAGTTTCGAGTGAAAGCTCTGTGCGAGGTTTTGGGTATGCGAGAACACAACCCAGGACAAACGCAGGTAACAGAACTTCGATATGTATCGGTACCGACTCATCGATCAGTTTGGAACTCTTGTAGACCAGTTCACTCACCACGGCAATGACAATGGAGTAGGCAAGAACCCATGGCCAGGTCACCGGGATCCGCACCTTGTGCAGGAATAGATAAGCTACCGCAAGCATCAGGACCATGACCACCACAACCACACCCAACTGCCAGGCCAGCCCGACAATAAGCATTTTCAACGGTATCATCAACAAAACCGTGTCAAGATCATCGAAAATGGCCAGAATGCGCGCCTTGCGAAAAACCCAGGTGAACTCAAGACCAGCGGCAGCAAGCATGGAAAACAGGACTCCGGCGGATGTTGGCGCCGCAAACCGTCCCGCCAACAAAGTTTCTTTCCAGGTATCGGCGACACCCCAGACATCCTGTGGAAGCAACACGAACACGAAATACAGGGTCACAAAGATCCATGGGAAGCCAGCGGCGGTAAAAGCGACAACATAATCCCAGCCATACTGTTTCAGGTTGGATTTGTCGATATCAAATTCATAACCAACATGGATCATGATGAAGGACAATCCGATCATGGTCAGTACACGAACTATGTCCGCCACTTTCATATAGGCAGGGCCGAAGAGTGCGGGAAGCCATTGAGAGGCAATCAGCCCCAACAACAGCAAAAACGAATAGAGCAGCACTTTCTGCATATCAGAGTTGGGTTTCTTTTGTCCTCTCCTGATTTTTACCCTAACCCAGACTCTATTTCCTGAACAGGTCATACAGCGGGAATACCAGTCTTCATCTACCTCCAATTTGAGCTTGAGTTGCCCCCAAATCTTCACTTCCCTTTATTGATGCACGCTAGTGCCTTGTTGGAGTGATGTAGCAACAGAAACCTCACCCTTACATCCCCTCTCCCGCGGGGCGAGGGGACTTGTGGCTCCCCCTTCGCCCTATGGGAGAAGGGGGGTGGGGGGATGAGGTCTGAAACGTTGCACAACCAAATCAACGAAGCACTTGCAACCTGTTGAAAGAGCAGATAACCGTGGATTCCCGCTTTCGCGGGAATGACGAGACAAGCGAATTTCCTCGTAAATCGTCATTCCCGCGAAAGCGGGAATCCACAACCTCAACGCATAAACGAGTTTGTCAACAAACTGTCAGGGAATTTGGATCCGGACCTTGTGTTCGGTCCCTTCCTTAAGAGACACCCATACCCAGGCAGCATCGCCACTTTGGTCAGTCACAGTATCCAGAGATTTGCTGTCCAGCATCACAGTGCTCTTTTTGATCGAGGGATCAATTGGTCCCAACCTCACAGACCAATTGTCAATCGGTTGATCACTCTTCAAAGAAAGCGACAAGGAACTCTCATCTCGTTCAAGATGGTAATCCACCTTCGCCAGCACACTCTTTCCACTGGACATGACCCGGACTGGCCATCCCTTGATCTCTGCGGAAGTCCATGAAGAGGGTATCCTCGGCATGACCTTGAGAGCATCGATGGAGGTGTCATCGATACCGATGGCGAGTTGGATGGAATAACAGGCCTCCACCATCTGGTAAAGGTTGCCAAGGTCCCCCCAACGGCGCCATTTCGAGCCATCCGTGGCCACAACCGCTCCTTCGGGAACACGGAATGGCTCCGGCTGGCGTGGCGCGAAACAGAGACGTGCCACCCAGTTGAGCATTTCAGCAGAATCTCTGGTCCGGTCGAAAAGCAGGGCGGATTCCGTGAAGTACCCCTGGCCATAACCAAAACCGATCGGCGCACAGCCCACAGGCTTCAATTTGGGCAGGATCATTTCATAGCTGCGCAGGGTACGTTCCTCCCAACCCTTGGGAAGCCTGGAGACGGCATCATAGCCATACAGGTCCATTCCAAACAGAATCGGAGCCAGAACCCCCTGGTCGTATCCCCAGCCGGCGGCTTTGGCGGGATCCCAGACATCTCCCCACTCCATGGATTCCTTGGGGAACCAGGCTTCCATTGCTTTGAAAAGACGGTCGGCCTGCCCTTGCCAGCGTTCAGCCAGATCTTTCTCTCCCACCACCTTGGCCATTTCCACGTAACCAAGCAGTCCGAAGTAACAGGCTGTGTTGGCATAGAGGCTTTGGGTGGTCATCCCCCCCTCGCTCTCGCTGTAAAGCAGGCCATGCTCCGAGAAAGAGAGCTCCGGATTGTCTAATGCCCAGGGAATGAACTCCGCAGCCTCACGGATAGCCTCCCAGCGCTGTTTCACCCACTCCACGGAACGTCCTTGCTTCACCCAGATACGGTAGTGGTCGAGCATCAGGATCCCATGGCCATCGGTCTCCGGATTCCCGAAATCGCGTGTCGTGTACTTGGTCGGCCAACCCACATGACGAAGGCTGTCAAAATAGACATGGGGAGTATTGGCGATGACCGTGGCATGACCTGGAACTGGTTTTCCGCCAAGTTGAATCTCGGGAAAACTGTGCGGGAAATAAAGCAGCCACTTGTCAAAATAATCCATGCCCAGCTCGGCCTTGTCGAGGAAACCCGCATGAGCCAGAACCATCAGTGAACGATTGCGTGTGTAGGCGTTTTTGTAGAAAGGCCCAAGGTCAGGGGTCCAGCCGCCGAATCCATTGTAGTTGATCGCCTTTTCACGGGACTCGGAAACAAGGCCATCCTCCATCACCCGTCCCCGGGTCTCCCACATGTTCTCATAGTAAACCGAGGTCAGGATTTCAGCTTCGGGAGTTCCCGTGAAACGGACTTTTGGACCGGGAAAAGCCTCTGGACTGATCTGGGGGTGAACACTTTGAATGGTCTCCAGGTTCAGGTCGGTTGAGAAAGTGTGACAGGCACGTGCCAAGGCCTCTAACGCCTCGCTTCTGCCTCCTCCCAGAGGATTGCTTCCATCCACTGTGTGGGTATTGAGCCAGGCGGCTCGTTCAGGATCAGATTGTTTTCCTTTCTCCAGTCGATATAAACCGGATGGGGGTGGCACGGATCCAGGCACAGTTTCGAAAGACAAGGCATCAAAGAGGGGGTAGCCATTCTTGTGGGCGCTATCCTGAATCTCGATCTTCTGTACCGGCTCTGATCTCAGGCCGATTCGCAAATAGTATGGCTTGTCTTCCGGAAGATATCCATCGATCCCGTTGGCCACACACAACGAACTGTCGAGGAGCTTGCGAAAGTGAGGATCCTTGGCGAAGGGGGCAGGGGAGGTGCGATAAGGTGCCTTCCACCAAAGGGTGAATCCATAAATCAGGGGAATGCTATCCTCCGCACCTGATTGGTAAACAATGCGGATACAGCCCGCCTCCTCACCGATAAAATGGCCTACTGCGGAGTCCCCGGTTCCCCAGGCTGGATGGGCACTATCCCCCGAAACCAGACCCCCAAGCAGATAAAGATGTCTCGCGGAGGTGGACGGACCGGGAATCGTGGTCACATTTCCCTCCGGTCCTTGCCGCGTTAGGTGCTCGACAAGGAAAGGAACACCATCCACCTGGAGAGCGGTTGCAGTGGGAGGTTTGACAGTCCAGCCAGCGGGAACCGTTTTTTCTCCCTCTTTCGGCGTCGGAACCAGTGGCGGTTCCATCCCGCCGAACGACAACCAGGCAAATCCATTTCCATCATCCCCATCACAAAGCTCAATACGAACCTTTGACCCGGCAATTCCTGTCAGATCCCAGGTGACTGTCTGGAGTCCATCCGTACCGGGCACAGTAGCCCTTTGAAGCACATTCGTTCCGGACTCATCCACCAGACGGACCTCATTCCGTTTCTGGTGGCTGTGTCCCCCCAGTTGAAGAGCCAGTTTGTCCGGGGCAATAAACAGCGGGGACTGGAGAATGCCTGTCCGTGTCTCGCCTGCAGGCAGCGAGGTGATCACGGGTATCAGGGTTCCTCCCACACTGGGAGGCAGCGCCACCTGCCAGGTGGGAGTGGTCTCTGTCTGGATGACTTGAACCGGGTCCAGAACCAGGTACTCCTGTGAATAGGCCGATACAACAAGGCAAAGAGAACACAGAAATGTCCGCATGGGTACCTCCTTTGATGAATAAGTTTTACAGATGATGAATCGAATATACATAAATGTAAAGTGAGCTCCTGAGTCCATGAAAGACCAGAAAAACAGCCAAAAAACAAGTAGGCTTTAACACAATCCGGTGATCAATTGATACGTTCTCCGTTGAACCAGTCTCCCTCTAGTTCGCAAATGAAAGAGATACAGGCCATGATCACATCGACATACAGAACTTGGGCAGAACTGAAGTTCTTCCGGGACTCTCGCTGCTCTTTGCGGGAGAGGAGCAGAATGACAAGACTTTTCTCACCTGGCAGGAACCACCATCAGGCTCTCCGTGAGAATGCGGAATGCCAGCCTCTATTCATTCAGGTTCTCATCCAGGCAGGCAGCTGAATCGGATGTGGATGTGTTGAGGGCGCAGTTAAATAATTGACTCTTGTTTTCTTTCCACCCTTCCGCGATAGATTTTTTCAAGCCCCTCGCGTACTCCCTGAATCAGGAAGGGAATAAGCACAACGACATACCGGTTCATGTCAGAACGGATCAAGGAAAGCATCTCCGCTGGGGTCGAGGGAACTCCGACAGGAATGCCGCCTATATCGAGTGGGCCTTCTCCGATGTGGAGATACATCACCGGCACGCGAATCACCAGGAGCACCAGAAAAATAACTGATGCATAGCCTAAAATCCGAGAAGGAGACGAGTAACTCCAAAGGAGAAATGCAATACCAGGTGCAAGAAAGGGTGTCCAGATCAACACTCCTGAGACTGGATGAATCAGACACTCCAGGATATAGCGCAGATTGAATTCAAGACGGTTGATGTCTCCCCTCAGAATCCCAAAGTGAAGGATTGTCCCATGGACAGTCCAATTGAACACCATCCATGCCAACAACGCCAAACATGAACCGAAGAAGAGAAGAAGGGCTGTATGGAAATCCCGTTTGATCAGTAAAGCTATGACCACAGTCCCTGCAATCACGCAGGTTTCGAGTCGTGTGAGCACAAGCATTCCAAGAAACAAGCCCGACAACAGGAGATCGTCAGCTTTCCGTGTTTTCCAACCCTTCATGAGGAAACAAACAAAGAGAGAACTGGCTCCAAAGGCTGTCAGAGTAGCGTAAAGAGGTGTCACAATGACATTGGAAATGAAGATGGGTGAGGTGAAGATCGCGAGGATAACCAGGGAGTAAGCCGGAAATTCAGCATACTGCCTTTGTAACATCCATGCACATGCGGCAATTCCCAGAAACAGCATCCCGAAACTTGTGATTGCCAGGGACATGGCGAGCTTCCATTGATACCAGCTGCCATGATGCGGGTTATAGTAATCCTTAAAGGGGACCTGAATGAGAAGCAGTGGTTGCGGTGGGATGAGCATCGGAGGAGAGTTGGGTGGACCAGCAGGCGGATGGCCTACCCTTTCATCCGCAGACCCATGTGGTGGAGGTCCTGTCGGTATTCCATCGAGACCACCCTCAGTTTCAACCACCTTTTCAGTTGAAATAAATGGTTCCACAAAGAGCGATAGAAGACCATACGGAATCAATGCCACCAGACTATAGCCGGGAGAACGCTGCTCAGCGAAGTGAAGGTTGTCCACAATGGATTTCTCATCCGCTGGAGTAATCCACTGAAGAATGGCGTAGTAGTCGACAGAGTCCGCCACAAGATTCGCTCGAGAGAAGAAAACGGCAAGGATGAGGAGGATCGATGTTCCTCCGAGGAATATCCATCGGTCAGATTTCATCAAGGTTAAGCGTTTCACTATGGGTTGCTCATGGTCGATTGTCTCGCACTTTGAAGTATCGATATTTGCCCGTTCAAAGTGTCGTCTTAAATGGATAATAAGTCCAACGGATGTTAGAGCATCCTGCCTTCCAATTGCAATGAAAGATTCCAGCGTGTTAGGATGGCCTCCGCACAATACATTGCTAGAGGAAAGAAGCGGAGCCTAGTATGATAATCCAACTGATCACCCTCGTTCTTGCTGTTACCTGCATCTTCAATTCGGCCATCCAGGCTGAGCCAGACTACCGTGACCTTTATCCCGACACATGGGTCGCCACCGATGCCATCGGTCGCACCATGCCGGAATACTCCACAGTGGGTCCTGTCAAGACTGACCAGCGCCGGGTGGTCGGAATCTTCTACATCACCTGGCATACCGCCAACCTGGCCACCCTCAAAAGTCCTTACACTGCCGATGTCACCAAGATACTTGCCAAAGATCCGAGTGCACGTCTCGATGCCAAGCATCCGCTCTGGACCGAGGGCTCTTATCATTGGGGCGAGCCGGAAATGGGCTATTTCCTCAGCCAGGATGTGTATGTCATCCGCAAGGACATCTCCATGCTCTCCGATGCGGGTGTGGATGTGCTGGTGATGGATGTCACCAACGCGGTCCGATACTGGGATGAGTGGGATGTGCTCTTCACCACCATGCAGAAAATGAAGGCCGAGGGGAACAAGGTCCCGCAGTTCATTTTCTGGTGTTTCAATGGTCCCTGCATCACAGTTGTACAGGACATTTATGAAAAAATATATAAGGAAGAGAAATACAAAGATCTATGGTTCTACTGGGATGGCAAACCCCTGATGTTATATAACGCCACCCCCAATTCAGATGCGAACGGCACCAATATCCAGCATCCCAACCTGCATTATGATGCCGCCGCCAAAACCGATCCGAATCACCCTCACTATGGTGACCCCTATTACACCGAGGAGTTTTACAAGGACTACACCCAGGAGGTGAAGGATTTCTTCACCCTGCGGAATATGTGGTGGGGTTATTACGAGTGGGCCGGATACCGTTTCATCGGCACTGAAGACAACTGGAGCTTCGGGTATGACCTGGGCAACGAAAAGGTCAAGGCTTTGAAACCGGAGGAGCTGGTCTCCAAACACAATGGCAAACCGGAGGAAGCTGCGGTAACTCCGGCACAACATCCCTCCAGCCTCACCGGCAAGTGCTGGACACGTGAGCATGGCGAACCTGAGTTGAATGAATATGATCTCCCGGTCCCGACTTATGTGCCCTGGCTGGGAAAAACAGTCGAAAACCCCGAGGGTTACGGCATTTACTTCCAGGAACGCTGGGAGGAGGCCCTCCAGGTGAATCCCCAGTTCCTCTATATCAACGACTGGAATGAATGGACCGCCGGAAAATATCAACCCGGTGAGGGAAAGACCACTCAATTCATGCGCCGTGACAGCCCCTATTTCTTCGTGGATCAATACAACTCCGAGTTTAATCGCTGCATCCATCCGATGATGGGTGGCTATTCCGACAACTACTACATGCAGATGGCCCAGAATATCCGCCGCTATAAAGGGATCCGTCCCATCCCGGAATTAACCGGACTCCGTAACGTGAAAATCGATGGAGACTTTTCTGATTGGACCAAGGACTTCGTGGAGTATCGTGACACGGCCGGTGACACTTTCCACCGTGATCACCCAGGTTATGGCGGTCTCCATTACAAAAATGATTCCGGGCGCAACGACATTATCACCAGTAAGGTGGCAGTCGACAAGGAAACGATCTCCTTCTATGTGGAAGCCAACGCCGACTTGACACCGCACACCGACAAAAACTGGATGCTTCTGCTGATCGATGCCGACAAAGACACCAACACGGGGTGGTATGGTTATGACTACCTCATCAACAGTAAGGTTAAGGATGACAAGTCCACCACGTTGATGAAATATGACGCCGCCAACTCTGCCAATCCCTGGGTCGAAAAGGCGCAGATCAGCTACCGTTACGCCGGAAAACAGCTCGAAGTCGCCATTCCCCGTAAAGACCTTGGCCTCGAGGGCGATGCCTTCACCTTTGATTTCCACTGGTGCGACAACCCGGCGGAGCTCAAGGACCCGATCTCGTTGTGTCTGAATGGAGACAGCGCCCCCAACCGGAGATTCAATTACCGGTGCATCTGGAAGAAGTAGACTCATCCCAATCATTCAGCGGGGGGTTTCCATTTCCAGGAAGCCCCCCGTTTCTCTCACCACCAATATTCCTCTTTCGAACAGAAGATAAAGGACAACCCAATGAAAACCCTATATATATTCCTGTTTCTTTTTGTCACCTGTGCCTACACCCACTATTGTAGATCAGAACCCGACCACCGGGATCTTTACTCCGACACTTGGGTGGCAACCGATGCACTTGGTCGAACCATGCCAGACTACAGCGATGTGGGGCCCGTAAAAAATGACCAACCCCGTATTGTGGGTATATTTTACGTTACCTGGCACACTGCCCAATATGCAACTCCAGCACTCCCTTACCCCACTGATATTAACAAAATGCTCGCTGCTGATCCCAGTGCACGCCTGAATATCCATAATCCCCTCTGGGGCACACGTCTGTGCCACTCGGGTGAGCCCGAGATGGGCTACTTCCTCAGCCAGGATGTGTCTGTCATTTGCAAAGATATCTCGATGCTAACCGACGCCGGTGTGGATGTGCTGGTGTTGGATGTGACCAACGCCATCTTTTACTGGGAAGAGTGGGAGGTGCTTTTCACCACCATGGAAAACATGAAAGCGGAGGGAAACAAAGTTCCGAAATTCTGTTTCTGGTGTTATAACCGGTTCTCGATCACGGTAGCCCAGCAACTTTACGAACGTATTTATCAGCAGGAGAAATTCAAGGACATGTGGTTTTATTGGGATGGCAAACCGCTCCTGCTGTACAACGCTACCCCGTGGACTGATTCCTCGCGTCAGGAGGTCAAACATCCCAATCCCCATTACGACCCCCTTGCAAAAGCAGACAAGAATCATCCCCATTACGGTGACCCCGCCTACACCGAAGAGTTCTATACGGATTATTCCCGGGAGGTGAAGGATTTCTTTACTCTCCGAAACATGTGGTGGGGATATTATGAGTGGGAGGGAAAACCTTATATCGGGACGGAAGACAAATGGTGCTTTGGTTATGACCTGGTGGATGAGAGAGTCAAGGTAATGAAACCAGAGGAACTGGTCTCGAAACACAATGGCCGACTCGAACAGGCCGCAGTCACCCCAGCTCAACACCCGGTCACCCTCACAGGCCGTTGTTGGACACGTGAATATGGCGAACCGGAACTCAATGAGTTCGATCTACCAGTACCAACCTTCGTTCCCTGGCTCGGAAAAACTGTGGAACACCCCGAAGGCTACGGCATTTACTTCCAGGAACGCTGGGATGAGGCCATTCAGGCCAATCCGCAATTCCTCTTTATCAACGATTGGAATGAATGGACCGCCGAAAGATTTTTATCTCCCCAAGGCCAGACCACATCTTTTATACGGCGGGATAGCCCCTACCATTTCTGGGACCAGTATAACCTTGAGTTCAGCCGTACAATCCAACCCATGAAAGATGGTTATACCGACAACTACTACATGCAGATGGCCCAGAATATTCGCCGTTACAAGGGGATCCGTCCGATTCCGGAATTAACCGGACTCCATACGGTGAAAATCGATGGAGACTTTTCCGACTGGACCGAGGACTTCGTGGAGTATCGTGACACGGTGGGTGACACCATCCACCGTGACCACCCGGGCTATGGGATCCTCCATTACAAAAATGATTCCGGGCGCAACGACATTATCACCAGCAAGGTGGCGGTCGACAAAGAAACGATCTCCTTCTATGCGGAAGCCAACGCCGACTTGACACCGCACACCGATAAAAACTGGATGCTGCTGTTGATTGATTCCGATAAAGACACGAGCACGGGCTGGTATGGCTATGACTACCTCATCAACAACAAGGTCAAGGATGACAAGACCACCATGTTGATGAAGTATGACGCCGCCAACGCAGCCGATCCCTGGGTCGAAAAGGCGCAGCTCAGCTACCGTTACGCCGGAAAGCAGCTCGAGGTCGCTGTCCCCCGTAAAGACCTTGGCCTCGAGGGCGATGCCTTCACCTTTGATTTCCACTGGTGCGACAACCCGGCGGAACTCAAGGACCCGATCTCGCTGTGCACGGATGGCGACAGCGCCCCCAACCGGCGGTTCAACTACCGGTGCATCTGGAAGATGTAAAAAGATTCAGGATAACAACAAACCTAGTGACGCAAGATGTTTCTTCGTACATGGTCTATTCCCCTCATCTCCTCGTTGCACCCCCCTTCTGAGTATGTTACGGTCCCCAAATTATTATAATAACTTGCATCGGGGGGACCAAAAAGATGAGAAAACACAGGAAAACTTGGTTTCTGATCGCCACCTGCTCGGTCTTGTCCTTCCTCGGTGGCACCAGTTCCGCCACCGACTTCCCGTTCCGGTACTGGCCCAGCTTCCCCAAACCGGACCGGATGATCATCACCGAGAGCGAAAATCATGGCAATTTTCCACGTAGCCTGCTGTTGAGGACCCTGGCCGGAGTGGTCGCCAACCACACCCGGGCCCAAGGGAATGGTGATTTGCTCTGGATCAGCCAGCCCAATTCCCCCTCTTATGATGACTGGCTCCAAAGGTGCCAGAACTACCTTCAGGTTCCGGTTGTGACCAACACCCCCAACCTCGGCACATTGCTCACCAAATACTACCAGAATGGCATCATACAGGGTTATATCCTCTGCAAAGCGGATACCTCCACTCGCAATCTTCACGAGGGCACACCCACTAATATCTCTGTCAATGTCGCCACCTCGCTCTGCCCCATTCTCCATGGAGTCGCGGTCGAGGAGATGATGGAATCCTACGTAAAAGGCCTTCATCTCCCGCTACTAATGGATGTACGTGACAAGGATGAGGCCTGGCTCTGGCAGCAGTATGGCTCCCAGTTCTCGAAAGACATCCTGGGCCGTCAGGACCCCAAGACCCATGTCGTCCGGGATGCCATTTGCGCCATGGGCGGGATCATGATCTCTGGAACCGGCCCCCTCTACCGCGAGGTTTTGAACTGGTTGAATCCCGGCTCCCCGGTGATCGGCTGGGGGATCGGCATGGAAGACGCCCAGACCGGCCCCTCCAGCGAGTACGCCATCTTGCAGACCGCCACAGACTGGTGTTCCAACCTCCCGGTCCTGGCCTCTGGAAACACCGGCCTGGATTACCCCTTCCCGGGACTTCCATCGCCCCAGATGGTTTCACAATCCGAGACCACCCCCAAACGTTATGTCTCCTTCATCATGAGCGATGGAGACAATGTGCAATGGCTGATGATGAACTTCTGTAAGGGAGAGGGTGCTCTGCCGTATTTTGCCTGTCCGCAACGCGGCCTCATCCCTCTTGGTTGGTCAATCCCTCCTGCGGACCTGCTCCAGCTTTGCCCCTACACCCTCGACTACCTGCGTGAGAATGCCACACCGAATGACGACTTTGTCCTGAATTCCGGCTGTTATTACTACCCCGACTGGTTCGGCAGGTTGCGTTCTGAGCCAGACCTGCTTGCCAAACACTCCGCACGGCTTTCCCAGTACATGGAAAAAACCCATGTCAAAACACTCATGCTGAACCTGCAGGACTGGGACAGCGATTCCGCGCTCAAAGCTTATGAAACTTACTGCCGGACCATGCCTAACCTGGAGGGGATTTTCACAGTCCAATACTACCCCTACACCGGCGGCAAAGGTGAAATCAAATGGGCACGCAGCGGAGATAAAGAGATCCCGGTGATCTCCTGCCGTCATGCCATCTGGGCGGAGCGTGGCACCGACCCGCAGGAGGGAACCCCCAGCGAGGTTGCGAACTGGCTGAAGGCCTGGGCCAGCAAACCAATCACCACCGAAGCGGATCAATTCGCCTGGGTAGTCATCCATTGCTGGTCCTGGTTCAGGGAGGGGGATTCCCCCGCGGCCGAGGAAGTGCCACAGAACAACCAGCCGACTTCCCCTGAAATCGCTCGAGGGTATTTGCCAGCAGCCTGGTGCGCGGAACGTCTCGGCCCCACCATCACAGTCGTGCCACCCGCCCAGCTGGTCAAACTGCTCTCCAAAGCACATGGAATCAGCGGGAACTCATCCGGAGCATTGTACAAGTAGGTGGATTTATCAGAACACTCGATAATTCGTAACTCTTTGAAATCTCTCATTTTAGAGGAAGGGTGTCCATCCTGATAAAGTTTCCCTTGACAGGTCTTCACACCTAAACTACCGTTCCCAATAAGTCATTATAATAACTGACCTTTTTCATCATGATGACATAAAGGAGACCGGCGCATGAGAGTCCGGCGGAATAACAGGGCTTTCACCCTGATTGAGTTGCTGATCGTAATTGCCATCATCCTGATCCTGATCTCGATTGCCCTTCCCAATTTCCTCGCGGCGCAAATCCGCGCGAAAGTGACCCATGTCAACAGCGAGCTGAGGACATACACTATCGGACTCGATGCCTATCACCTGGATTGGCAAAAGTACCCCATCCTCAAGTCGGGCTGGCATTATGACGCCATGCTGGGTCTGATGCCGCTTTCCACCCCGGTCCCTTATATCAAGACCTCCAACTTTGAAGATCCTTTCAAAAGCGCCGGAAACCTGTTGCAGGGATGGGCCCCGGAGTATGCCTACCATTATGTCTGGGCTTACTACAAATGGACCGGCGAGGGCGGAAAAAAACAGGGATTTCCCACCCGGACTTTTGGAGACCATTGGCCGGGAGTCCCCAACCTGGATGCAGCCTGTGTGTGGAGCCTCGGGCCCTATTCCATCATGAAGGCCATCCATGTGGTCCCGGAATGGGCCCTGGCAATGTGGGTGAACAAGGAATATGGAAGATCTCATGACCAGATCTACTCCCCGACCAATGGGACTGTCAGCGAGGGGGGCATTATCCGGTATGTGGGAGAGAATCGTGGCTTCCCCCTGGGACGCTGATTCTCAATTTACTTGGCACTCTCTTTTGTTTTTCTAGGTGGTCGTCCCCTCAGAACGAGGGGATAAAAATTCTCCTTGAGGAGGAAATGATGAGAAGGTACAGCACTTGGTCTCCGGTTCTTCTTTTGTTAATCGCGTTTGTGGCTTATCCCGCGTTCGCCGACACCAATTATGTGGTTAACCAATCCGGTGGTGGTAATTACACTAATCTCAATGATTGCCTCACGGCGATCAACAATGGGGCGGATACAGTTTACACAGTTCAGTTCACCGATGCCTCAGCTGTCACTTATGATCTCAATCCACCCGAGCAAAGTATCAACAACGGTATCCATTTGACCTTCACCGCACCCACAGCGGGTATTGTTTCGATTAACGGCAGGCTTAACGTAGCCAATGGTGGCGGTTCCATGACCGCCTCGAATATTCATTTTTACTCAACCGGCCAGTGGTGTATTCTGCATGGCTATGATGGCCAATTCTATACAAACTGCAGCTTTGGCCCCTCGGGTGACAATGGAATCATCATACGTTCTGGGACCAATAACCTTTTCCAGGACTGCACCTTTGACGGCGTGACCAATGGCGCGGTGCGTGTCAGTGGCGGGACAGGCAGCGCCAATAACTGCACCTGGTCGAACTGCGGATTCTGCCTGGTCGGCGAGGGTACCGGAAACACAACCGGATTGTTTACCATCAATGGCGGCAGCGCTACAGGTACCCATACCCAGGGACCGGCTCTCGTATTAACTGCTTTCTTCCTGCGGGTGAACAATTTCACGACCAATGGATTCCGGTCTGTCATTACACGCGACTGGGAGGCCGATAACGACATTCCAGCCTGGATGGAGGTCAATAACGGTACCTTCACCGGAATCTATGACCGTGCAGTGACCTCTTACATCAATAATGCGAAAATCACCTCCATCACCTGCAACAACTGCCTCTTTGAATCGAATCCCGCGGCGGCTGCAGACATGGTGGTGATCGATGGACGCAACCAGGGTGAAAATGCCACCATTACACTGAACAGCTGTCTGGTGAAGTACATGAACACCTCCGGGCAAACCGGTGTGAATTGCTGGGCGGGGGGGACCATCAACCTGAATAACACAGTGATCAGCGGTACGCAAAACAGTCTCCTCCTGACTAGCCAGAGTGAGGAACCAACCTATCATGTCGCCCTGAATGTCAATCACTGTGTCCTGGTGAACAACACGGGCGTGGCCACAGCTGTGGGTGACTTCCCGAATGAAACCTTGACCATACGCAACACGATTATCGATGCTTCCAATGTGGGAGGTATTGGAATTCCGGAACAGGTCACCCGGGTGATCGAAAATAACTGCATCAATGTCGCCGGTTCCTACATGGGTGACAACGCGGTGACAGGTGACCCGATGTTCGTAGATGCTGCTAATTTCAACTTCCATATCCAGCCCGGCTCGGTCTGCGCGGGTGCGGGGATCCTCACAGACCTCCTGGTAGATGTGGATGGAGAGGTACGTCCCCAGGGTGGATCTGCCCCCGATATCGGAATCGATGAAATCGCGGCGACCTCGACTGTACCGAACTGGAATCTGTATTAAGAACCATACAACCATTATCCGGATTGAATTCCGGCCCCCCCGCTTTTACAAGCACGAGGGGGCCGGATTCCACCGGGAGGAATACCTTACTTCTGATGAACAGTAATCACATTCATAGGAGGCTGTTGTGCGGGTTTGGGTTACAATCTTCTGCATTCTTCTGATACCTGGACCCATTGCGGCCAAGACCATCTCAGTACCCAACCCGAGCTTTGAAACGGATCTCAATCAGGATCGTTGCCCTGACTCCTGGTCCATCGAAAATGGGGGTGGAGCCAGGGCTGTCATCGAGCTTTCCACCAGTGAGGCCACCTCAGGTAAACGTTCCATTATCCTGCGTAATGAAACTCCCCTGAAGCCTTTCGTGTTTGGATCGATCCTGTCGGAACCTTTCCCGGCCGTACCCGCCACCACCTATCAGATCCACTTTCATGCTAAAGGGCATCATGTCTCCCAATGTTACCTTGCGGTCATGTTCGCCGGAGATGGGGACCACCGCTGTTATATTCAGCCAGGCGATTTTGAATGGAAGAAATTCACTTTTCTGTTCACCACCCCCGTGGGGTGTAATGAGATTCGCCTCCGTTTCGCGACTGATGACATCACTCATGGATTGTGGATTGATGACGTTTCAATCGAAGTGAATGAAAAACAGTTTTCGAATCTTTCCAGGATCTCTTTCCCAAAAAACTTTCCTGGTGTTTTCCCGAGATCCCAGGGGTCGGTCGCAAAGCATTTGTCGGTTTATGATTGCAGCAACGATTCACAGGATGTCTCGCTTTTCGTGGCAGCCCTTCAGGGAATTGTCAACCGTAAGGATCCAAGTCTCTATATCCTCCATTCCTCAAACCCGGAAAAAATGGACCAGGAATGGTTGAGGTACATGCAGGAGAAGCAGTATACCTCCCAGGAAAAAATCATCGGTTCGCTGGAGGAGCTGATTTCGCTCTACAGGGCGATGATCGATGGGGCGATTATCTATGACGAAGAGGTCCCTGGTTCCATCCATGCCGCATGCATGATCGGTGGCCTTAAAAATGCTCTACCAGTCTCTCCCGCCCTGAACGAAAGACTCAAACTGCCTGTTGTGATGGATTTACGTGGAAAGTGGAAAAAGAACGTCGAAGCCTACCGTTATGTCTACGAAAACCACTTCACTGAGATGAATCGCCACATCCTCTCCTGGATGCACCCCTTGAGTACCAGTCAGGCACCACGTGACTACATGGTGGAGTTCAACATTTTCACCTTCTGGCTCTCCAAGTACGGAGATGATCTTAAGGGGGCGGATCCTGGCGAGGAGGAGATCTTTCTCAATGAGCTGCTAGCCTCCACCCCAGCCAACATTCCCGTGATGGGCTGGCCCGCCTACCGGGATGTCCATGGCATCCAGGAATACACTGGGGTACGGCTCCTCTCCGAATACGGCAAATTTGTCCCTGGCACGGAGTTCTGCTCTAACCTCAGTGTCCACACGGCGATTCATCCGTCAGACAGCCTGTTCAACCAGGCCAGGCAACGTCAACAACCCAAAGTTGACTTGGATCCCAAACGCATTTATCTGACGCTGAATATCCTGGACAGCGGTGATGGTCTCTGGTACTGGCAATTCTACCAGCGCAAAGTCTGGGCAGATCCTGTGCGTGGCAATGTGCCCATCGGCTGGTGCATGAATGTCACCCTGTATGACACCCTGCCACTCGTCATGCAGTGGTATTATGAAAACGCCACCCCCAATGACACTTTCTTTGCAGCGGTCTCTGGTCTGGGATATATGAACACACAGGTTTATGCCACACGTTTTCGAGAAGAAGACCGTGACCCTATCTGGGAGGAGTATATCCGCTTGACAGATGAGTACTGTCAAAAGCTGGATATGGATGGAATCGAAATTTACAACGGGAGTTGGGGTGAGCCAACACCACCCACCCCGGACTTATTCCACCTGTATGCCAGGGGGATAAAGAATCTGGATCATATTCTCGCCGACCTGGGCCGCCATTCCAATATCAATCCCTCCAATTCAAATTATATGGTGAATGATACAGCAGTCTTCCATACCTTGACCCAATTCCGTGTCTGGGCATCATCGGATGATGCTGTCGATAAAAGCAGGGAGGAAGCAGTGCACTGGCTGGTTGGCGAAATCACCCAGAATGCCCCCCGGGAAAGACCTGGTTTCATGAGCGGGATGGCAATCAGCTGGAGCTATTTCCCATCCTGGATCCAAGATGTTTCCAAAGAGCTCCCGTCTGAATATATGCTTGTAAGCCCTTCGGAGCTGGCTAGACTTTTCCGGGAGAAACAGAAAACAAGATAAATTACGGCGGCCTTAATCGTGAAGATGACTGAGAGAACACCAAAATACCAGGTCGTACGGGCGTAGATGGCAAGGGAAATCGAGACACGTGGTCTCCCGCCCAACTCCGTATTCATGACTGAAAACGAAGCCATTGAGCGCTACAAGGTGAGCCGTATCACTGTCAGGCAGGCCTTCAACCTCCTGGAGGAAGAAGGCCTGATCTACCGTGTCCAGGGGAAAGGTTGTTTTGTCGCTCCTCATGATGCCAGACCCACTAAAAACGTGGCCTTCCTGGGAACCTGTATTCTCACGAATGGTGTCGAATCAGTTCATCTGCGTGCCATTGAGGAATATGTGGATCACCACAATTACAACATGCTGGTGTGCAATACCAATAACGACTTCAACCGTGCCGAGAGATATTTACAGAGACTGATCAAAACAAAGGTGGATGCCATCATTTACGCCGGTATTTTGTCCGACACGGATTATGAAAAGAATGCCCAGTTTATACGATACATGCAGAACAATGGAATCTGGTGTGTGCAGCTGGATCGCTACAGCCCCTCCATCCCGCCGGACGAGGTATTTGCCATTACTCCTGACAATTTTCAGGGAAGTTACCGGATCACGGAACATTTGATCTCTCTTGGTCATACGCGGATCGGTTTTTGCGGGGGAGTGAACAGCTCCTCGCAGATTGATCGGATTGCCGGTTACCAGCAGTGTCTGCGAGATCATGGCATCGAACCGGACAACAACCTAATCAGAAGGTCGCTCACCGAAGATGACATGCCGGTTGTAGCCAGAAGGTTCATGATGATCAAAGACAGGCCCACCGCGATCTTCGTGATTTGTGATGAAATGGCTTACCGTTTGATTGATTCCTTCCATGTTCAGGGTGTGCGGGTTCCCGCTGACATGGCGGTGGTGGGTTTTGATGATTTCGCCATGAATTCCAAACGATCCATCGGATTGACCACCATGCATGTTCCACTCTGGGAAGAGGGTGTGCTCGCGGCATCAGTCGTGGTCGACCTGCTGCAGGGCCGTCAAATCACCCCCAGCCACATCAAGGTTCCCTGTACCCTGGTTGTTCGTGAGTCCTGTGGTGCACGCTCAGACTCAATGGGAAATGAAGTCCCACTCGAATACAACACTCCCGTTCAAGCCATTTCTGTCCATTGAGGTCTTTTCCCTATGAATACAATGATTCAGAAGCCTGCTGAAGTTCATGTCATTTCCCATACCCACTGGGACCGTGAATGGTACAAGCCGTTCCAGGGATTCCGGCATTTTTTAGTCAAGGTCATCGATGAAATCCTGGAACGCATGGTCATCGATCCTGAGTATCGCTATTTCCACCTCGATGGCCAGACCATTGTGCTTGAAGACTATACCGAAATACGTCCCGAGCGCATCTCCGAACTGCGCCAACGGATCCAGGAAGGAAGAATCCTGATTGGTCCCTGGTATGATTCCCCCGATTTTTTTACTGTCGATGGAGAGTGCCTCGTACGTAACCTCCAAATGGGTTTTGAGATTTGCCGTGAGTGGGGCGCCGAACCTCTTCGGAATGGCTATGCCGCTGACAATTTCGGGCACAACTCCCAAATGCCGCAAATCTATGCTGGCTTTGGAATGGACACCGCCACCCTTTTCCGTGGCACAAACGCCCAGGCAGCCGGTTCACTGTTCATCTGGGAGGGAGCCGATAGGACTGAATGCCTGGTGCTGCGGCTTTCCGATCATACTGCTTACAGCAATTTCTGGTATGCCTTCCGCCCGGTTTTGACTCAACGCGAACCGTATGATGAGGAAACTGCACGTGCGACTCTGGAGAAGCTGATTGAAGTGACTGCTTCCACCACACCCACACCGGTGCTCCTGTTCATGGATGGAGTGGACCACATCACCGCCAATCCCCTGACCACCCGCATCATTCGCGACGCCAAGCGATTCAGGCCGGATATCCAGTTTACCCATTCCACGCTACCTGACTTCATAAAGAAAACCCGCATGGCACTTGAAAACGGGATGAGGAATTCCCTTCCACGTCTCCAGGGAGAACTGCGCATACCCAATAAGGATGGAAACCTCAATCGCTTCACCACCGATGTCTCCTCCTCGCGTATCTACTTGAAGATACAAAACAAGGAATGTGAGACCTGGCTATTGAAATGGCTCGAACCCATCCGGGCAATAGCAACAACCCTTGGAATCTTCCATCCAGCCGGATTCCTGAAAACAGCCTGGAAATATCTTCTGATGAACCATCCCCATGACTCCATCTGCGGTTGCAGCGTGGACCAGGTGCACCGTGACATGGAATACCGTTTCGCCCAATGTGGCTCGATCGCGGAAGTATCCACGAATTACATTCTGGAACAAATCGCGAATAAAGTGGACACGACCCTGGCTAAAGAGGGAGAAGGGACTGTTCTTCTCTTCAATCCTGGCCAGTATGAACGTGCTGGTGTTACCGAGCTCGAGTTCGAAATCCCGGAAATGGCTACTAATCCCGGATTTACCCTTTATGGTCCTGGTGGCGATGAAATACCCTACCAGATCCTGAACACCCGGGAGTTCAAAAACAGGGTTATCTATACCCCCATCCAGGGAGCACATGGAGGTTTTCTGGGAAAATATGTCACTCTGGCCGCAGATCTCGAGGGCATCCCTTCCCTGGGATACTGCACTCTGAGACTTCGACCCGATGCCAGCAAACTCACCCTCCCAAAAAAGCTGGTGTCCGAGGAAAATGCCGTGATGGAAAATCCCCACCTGCGAGTGGAAATTGGAACCGATGGAAAACTCAGTATGCTGCATAAATCCACAGGAAAAGTTTTCACCGGTCTTCATGGATTCGAGGATTGCGGCGAGGTGGGAGATCTGTGGGTTCATGCCAAGCCCGCCTGTGACCGGGTCGTGCGTGGAATCAAATCGGCCAAGGTCTCTCTGGTAAGAAATGGTCCACTCCTGGCGACTTACCGGGTGGAGTACCTGATCGAACTCCCACGCCAGGCTACTTCGGACCTTAATGGACGGAGCGAGGAAACCATTGAACAAACGATTATCAGTGACTTCACCCTGACCTCATCAGCACCTTACCTGAGAGTGGAGACCCACCTGGAGAACTGTGTCCGCGATCACCGTCTCCGCGTCCTCTTCCCCAGCGGGATCCAAACCGGTGT
>CAYZUX010000045.1:0-30682 GCA_964481775.1 uncultured bacterium
AATTGGGGGATACCTGTTCCACCTGGCCAATGAACCGCGAGATTTTCCGGGTTACGTTCTGGCTCCTCTGTTTTTCCCTTTGCATGTCATGGGCGAGCTCATCAAGCCAGTCAGCCTGGGGCTTCGTCTCTGGGGGAATGTGCTGGGCGAGGGGATCCTGATGGGTGTTTTCTCCGCTTTGGGACTTATGTTGATGCCGGGGCTGGCCAGTCTTGTGGGATGGCATTTCGAACATGCCTGGATCGGGATACCCTTCAACTTCCCGCTGATGCTTCTGGTACTGCTCGGCTCCACCATCCAGGCGATGGTTTTTCTTTCGCTCTCAACGATTTATATCTCGCTGGTGCTGCCGCACCACGAACATGAAGAACACCATGCGCATGAGGGTGCGCATTAAGAAACAGGAGGACAGGTAGAGATGTTCGACGCGAACACTGCGGTAGGTTTGGCGTATCCGATCGGGCTGGGTTTGGCGGCCCTTGGTTCGGGGTTAGGGCTTGGCAAGGCGGTCGCGGCCGCCATGGAAGCAATTGGCCGTCAACCAGAGGCCTCCGGGAAGATTCAGTTGGCCATGATCATCGGGTGCGCCTTCATCGAGGCGCTCACCATCTACGCTCTGATCTCGGTCTTCATTTCCCCGTCCTCTGGCGGCTGAGGATTGCCGGTAAGCAGACCGGAGTCCGGAACAAGAACCCCAGAGCGGGGTGTCCCATCGGGAAGGAGCATCGGAGATGGAGGACATACTCAAGATTGGGTGGCTGATAACCCACGCCACGGCCTTTTTGTTGCTGGTTTGGCTGATGCGGAAGACAGCGTGGGGCCCGATTTTACGGTTCCTGGATGAGCGCCGTGAATCCATTGAGAAGCAGTTCAAAGAGGTGGAACGGCTGCAGGAGGATGCACGCAAGACCCAGGAGGAATACCAGGTCCAGCTGCGCGCAGCTCAGGCCGAGGCGCGTGAACTGGTAACCAAGGCCAAAGCTGATGCCCAGAAAATGGCGGAGAACCTGCGGGCAGAAACCCAGGCCGCTCTTGAGAAAAGCCGGAAGGAAGCCTCTGCACGGATTGCCCAGGAAACTGAACTCGCCCGCATCGAACTGCGGCGTTACGCCGCCGGATTGGCGGTTTCGGTAGCTGAGAAGTTTCTGACCGAAAATCTCTCCGAGCAACAAAAACGTGACTTGACCGAGAAAGCCCTGCCCGAGGTGGAACGGGCTGTGTCGAGGAACTGATAGGATTCCGGGATGGCTGTCGATCTCCAGAAACTGAAAAGGAAGATGCGCGGTGTCACCAGTACACGCCAGGTGACCCGTGCGCTTCAGATGGTCTCCGCGATGAAGATGCGCAAGGCACAGGAGCTCTCCTCAAGGAGCCGTGCCTATCGCAAGGCTCTCATCGAGCTCATGGAGACCTTTGACATGGATGAGATTCCGCTGCCCGAAGAACTGGTTTCAACACCTCATGGGGATCGCATCCTGGTGGTCACCTTCGCTTCCGACAGGGGACTGTGCGGACCGTATAACAACAATGTCATCGCCTCTATCCAGAGGATGGTGTATGAATCGCAACCGCTCAAGGTCGAGATCAAGTCGGTGGGCTGGAAAGTGGGCGCCACCCTGCAACGGCGCGGATACAAGGTACTCTCGAACATGCGCCGTCCCGCTGAAGCAGACCGTTTGACCTTCATGCGCACCATGGCGGGGGAGTTGATGGAACTGTGGCGATCTGGAGAGTTCCAGAAAATTTATCTTCTCTATTCAGCCCTGCGTGGGATGTCGGTGCAAAAACCGGCGTTGGTTCCCTGGCTGCCTTTCGTGAAAAAAGAGGAAGACCGCCGTCATCCCGGACCGGGTTTCACCGAGGATTTCATCGATGAACCGGGTACCCGCGAGGTGTTCACCGCCACCATCCGCCGTTATCTCGACAACTCGTTGCTCTCCGCGGTACTGGAATCCGAGGCCAGCGAGCATGTGGCCCGCATGGTGGCGATGGATAATGCCACCCGCAACGCGGAAGACCTTTACCGTGCGCTGCAGCTCACCTTCAATAAGGCCCGCCAGGCCAAGATCACCCAGGAAATCTGTGAAATCGTCAGCGGCGCCAACGCGATCGGAAAGGGGTGAGCCGTTCAACCATGCCGCTTCAGGTTAACCTCTGCATACCCACTCAACCACTGGCCAACCTGACTGCCATTTATGTTCAGCTCCCCTCGGCTGCCGGAAGTATGGGGATTCTCCCCAGCCATGCCCCGTTACGGTGCGAGCTCGCACCGGGAGTCGTGGTGTGCCGCCTGACGGATGAAACCGAACGGGTGTTTTCAGTCAGCTCAGGGCTCGCGGTAATCCGCAACAACACGGTCACCATCCTGGCTGACACCGCCGAGGATGCTCAGAACATTGACACATCCCGAGCCCAGGCTGCACGTGAACGAGCTCTGAGGCGTTTGGGTGGCGATGAGGCGGGGATGATCGATCGTGTTCGTGCCGAAGCGGCACTACGCCGTGCGCTTGCACGGCTGGATGCGGTCCGGTCGGTAAAACGCTAGCCCCCCCTCTTACTGATCGGGATGAGGTGAGCTCAGTTCATCCGTTCCAGCAACCTCTCCAACTGGTCTTTCACTGCCTTCCTGAAGTGTTCGGGTTCAAGAACCTCGGCATCCTCTCCAAACTGCAGTACAAACGACCTGAAATAGGGAAAACCTGCCACTTCATAGGTCAGAACCAGTTCTCCATCGCCCTTCTCTTCAATGCGTTCGGCGGGAGCCATCTCACGGATGTAGCGTGCGGTATGTGGCAGAAAGCGGGTCCTTGTCAGGGTTTTGGAGCCATCCTCGAAGACAAACAGTTTCTTTCCTTCCTCTGTCTCCGGCAAAGATTCCGGGTCGAAGTCCTCCTGGCTGACTTCAACTTCCCTGATCCGGTCCAGCCGGAATGTCCTCCACCCCGTCTCGGTATGTTCCGGCTGCATCTCGTATGCCCTCAAATACCAAACCCCCTCACGGAAATAGAGGCGGAAAGGAGCCACCGGACGGCGGGATGTCTGGCCCTGGTGCTGTGAGTAATAGACGAGGTTGACACGCCGGTTCTGCTTGATTGCATTGGAGAGGGGGACAATGAAATCACGGCCCGGAGTGTCATCAGCAGCCAGAACCTGAATGCCCCCAGCCTCGAAACTGTGTTGTCCATCCTGACGAGCCAGATGGATCTTGCGCGAGATCGAGTCCACCATGCCAGGTTCAATGACCTTGTTCTGCGCCGCGAATTCCAGGGCAAGCACCAGCGCCAGAATATCCCGGTGAGACAGGTTCAGGGGTTTGGCCAGGTTCAGATGGTAGTAGACCTCAACACGATCCCCCTCAATCATGAAGTCCATGATGTCATCAGGTTGCGCGGGTGGAACCTCCACCTGGTTCAGGGCATCGCATAACTGAAGAACCTTCCCGCGCGAATATCCCATCTCCCGCTGGATTTCCTCGAAGGTGACACCTCCTTCACGGCTGGCCAGCTGAATGAGACGAAGGACTTCGAGGAAGTTCGTTGTGGGTAACGCCATCGCTTCACCTCCGGTAGTGGGCGAGTGTACCCCGCACCACTTCACGGTATCTGTGGACAAATTCATCAGGCTCCAGTGGGAACATGGCAGATCCGAATGGAAGCATCCATTTTACCAGGGGATCATAATCACGAACTCCCAGCCTCCAGGTGATCTTGCCCTCAACACACTCTCCAACCTGGCCATGAGCCTGGCAAAATGTCTTCACACGCCAGAACTCATCCGCATCGATTTCAATCGCCACGTTTGTCTCAGGTTTCTCCGACAGGAAATTCCAGGGAGGTACGGAGGCATAATCTTTCAGGCGGAATCCCTCAGGCACGGTAAAACTCTCCCCGGTATGAACCTTCACGGATTTCCTGTCGGTGATCCGGCTGACACGAAACACCTTGATCCCATCGGTCTCAATGTCTCTTCCCACCAGGTACCAGATTCCCTTGCGGGTGAAGAAACCATAGGGTTCAACCTTGCGTTCCCGGATGGTTTCGGAGTGGAATGCGGAATAGATAAAGGACACGGGGTGGTGGTCGCTGCCGGCAGCCACCAGGCGGTCAAGAATTTCAGGGTCCTGACGGGGTTTCACTGGTTCAGGTGAGGGGGAGATCACGTTCTGACGGGTGGATTCATGGAAAGGATTCCTGGCCACCGCTGAGATCTTCTGAAGAGCCATCCCCAGGTTAGCGCGGAGTGGAAACCCTTCTTCCTCGGACAAGACCTCTCGGATCAGACTGAGAACCAGCTCCTCTTCCGAGGTTAACCCCAGGTCTCTTAATGCGTATTGCCGTGCCGGGATCCAATAGACTGTCTGAAAAATTTCGTGGTTTTCGGCGCCTTCATTTCCCTCGAAGCAGACACCCGTGGTGGACTTCGATTCGAGGGGGACACCATGTTCCCGGAGATCTTCTTTCAACCGCTCAAAGGCCCTTCGCTGGGTTTCATTGAGTGACTGGACACCCGGATCGATCTCCCCAATCTGGCTCATCAGCTCGGCGCCGGTCATGGGCTGACGAGTGTTGTCGAGAAGCACGGCCACCGCTTTGAGAAGCCGGATAAGACGTGGACGGCTGAGATTTGGCATCGAGAAAATCCTCCCCCTGGCTTTTGTTCCCCATGATTCATTTTAACAGAAGGGAGTGACAAATTCTCCCTGTCCATGGGGATATGCAAGGCAATCTGTTCCCCGTTAAAGACAGGCTTTCAGGTCATGGATAAAGGCCTCAATATCAGAATCCGTTGTTTTCCAGGAACACATCAATCTCGATCCGCCTGTTCCAATGAAATCATAAAAATGCCAGCCGAGCTCGTGAAGTCCATCGCTCACATACTTAGGGATATCTACGAAGACTGAATTTGCCTGTCTGGGATGCAGGATCTTGAGGCCCGGAATCGTGCGCAAAAAGTCTTCCAGCCGGGCGGCGGATTGGTTGGCTCGTTTTGAGTTCTCCAGCCAGGCTCCTGATTCCAGCATGCCCACCCAGGGAGCGGCCATGAAGCGCATCTTGGAGGCCAGCTGGCCGGCCTGTTTACAGCGGAAGTCGAACTCCTCGGCGAGAGCAAGGTCAAAGAAGATCACCGCCTCGCCGCAGGGCATCCCATTCTTCGCACCTCCAAGGCAGAGCACATCCACTCCCGCCCTCCAGGAAAGTTCCCCGGGAGCGACACCGAGTGAGGCAACTGCATTTCCAAAACGAGCACCATCCATGTGGATTTTCAAATGGTTCCTTTTCGCAGCTTCACCGAGTGCCTGGAGCTCCTCCACTGTATACACCGTTCCCAACTCGGTTGCCTGGGTCAGGCTGAGTACACGTGGTTTCGGGTAGTGAATGTCTTTCCTGCGGTCGACTGCCTCCTGCAGCGCCTCCACAGTCACTTTCCCATGTGTGCCCTGCAGCAGAATAATCTTGGTTCCATGGGTAAAAAACTCAGGTGCACCACATTCATCAGTCTCGACATGGGCAAAGGCATGGCAGAGCACGCTGTGATAGGAATTGCAAAGATGCCCGATTGCCATCGAATTGGCGGATGTACCGGTAAAACAGAAGAACACCTGGCAATCCGTCTCAAACAGCTCACGCAAAAGGTCGCTGGCGCGTGCGGTCCATGGGTCCTCACCATAGGAGGGGGCATAACCCTCGTTGGCATCCAGAAGGAATCGCAAGGCCTCCGGACATATACCAGCGCAATTATCACTGGCAAATTCAAAACGTTCGGAACTCATTGGCACTTATCCACTTCCCTTAACACACCGCGAAA
The DNA here is from genome assembly GCA_964481775.1 of uncultured bacterium. GTDB lineage: Bacteria > Hinthialibacterota > Hinthialibacteria > OLB16 > OLB16 > OLB16. Next base: position 5,806 of record CAYZUX010000045.1, read on the forward strand.
GTGGGTTTCCTGTTCTGCCACTTTCCCCCCGTGAAGTCAGGGCACTCGACCGGAATACCCCCCCTGGCAAGAGAATCCTCCGACAGAGCGACAATCGAGCTCATGGTAGCGGAATCATACACATCGATGGGGGTCTGTGTTTTGGCACGGACCGCATCAAAGAAACGCAGTAACTCCAGGTAGTCGGTCCCGCCATGCCCCTGCTTTTCGGCAACCTCGTTGATTTCTTTCCACCAGGGGTGTTCATACTGTTCCTGGTAGGGTGCGAAAGGCTCCCATTCGTGATACTTGGGGCTGCGTCCCTCGATATACACCGAGGCCTTATCCTCATCATAAAGTCCCAAAGTGCCCTGGATCATCCAGCGGTTGTCGTAAGGACGCGGCAACTGCATATCGTAGTTCACCACAATGGTTTTTCCATTGTGTGTCTTGATCAACGAGGTCACGATATCGCCTTGCTTATATTCCCGCCTGGCGTTGGGATGGTCAGGACCATACTTTCGTGTGAAAAAGGCATTGATTCCCCTGGAGGCCGTGGCAGTTGCCGAAAGTGTTGCGAAGGCATCACCGCAGTTGATATCCATCCAGCTCAACACAGGCCCCAGCCCATGGGTTGGATATTGATCCCGGTTGTACTTGACCAGGTACTCTCCGCCCCAACGGATATTGCCGTTGCCATCGAAAAACCAGTGGTCAATGCAGTCATGGGAGTGGGCGCAATGACAGTGGACAATTTCACCGAAAAGACCCTCGCGAATCATCCTCAGCACGGCAAGATTATCACGGCGGAAACTCCAGTTCTCGAGCATCATGCAGGGCACACCGGTTTCTTCATGGGTTTTCACCAGGCCCCAGCATTCCTGGTAGGACAAAGCTGCGGGTACCTCGACACCAGCATATTTTCCCGCTCGCATCGTGGCTACAGCCATCGGGGTATGCCAATGCCAGGGGGTGGCGATCAGGACCGCATCGAGATCCTCCCGCTTGAGCATCTCACGGAAAATTTCTTCATCCTTCGAGTAACCCTCCGGCTTGGGTTTTCCAGATTTCTCGACCATGTCGATCGCCTGGCCGAGATTGTCTTTATTGATGTCGCACAAGGCCGGGACCTCGATCCCTTCCATGCCCAACACATTTCCAAGCAGGCTGCGTCCACGATTCCCGGTGCCGATCACACCGACACGTATGGGAGTCGTTTCTCCTTCCGATCCACCCGCGAGCATCAGTCCCATCGCTGCTGTTCCTCCGATCTCCAGCATTTTTCTCCTTGTGATTCCATCCGCCATGATCCACCTCCTTGTTAATAGATACCCGTTACATCCACCCCCAGCATCTCGCCAAAATATTCGAGTTCATACATCACATCACCCATCACCAGAGCGCAGTGATGAGTTCCTCCCCACATTGAATAACTCCTGAGAAAACGGCTCACTTCACTGGCTGGACGGATCCAGGCACGGATCCAATGCTTCAAATCAGGATGAGTTCCATCGCCGAGGACCTCGACCGGCGCCAGGATCAGCCTGAAGGAGTCCTCCGGGCCGGGCGCCAGGTTGACCAATGTGGCAGGACCAGGCTTCAAGGAGCAGGCCAGCGTGGCGGGATTCAATGCCGGGGTGAAGGGATAGTCCTTTTCATACAACACCGGTTTGACTGGAGCACATTCCGGATTGACCTCGCCCATATGCGAGAGGAACAGGGAATCGCCCTGCCAGTCAGCGCAGAACATTTCGGTAAAGGTGGTCTGCCCAAAGGTTCTCTGCAAAGCACCCACCAGTGCAGCGGTGAGCACATCACCCTCGCCCGCATAGCCGATTCCACGCGCCATCGCCTTGCAGCATTCCAGGAAGGGAACAGTGGATATGGGCTCATGGGACGAGTCAAAAGACAGAAAATTGAGGCTGAAGGCATCATATCCCCCTCGCGCGAGATATTGACGCAATCCCAATCCGATACGAACACTCCGGGTATGAACCCCTTCCGGTGCATCGATCACAAAAGCTTCCCTGTCGGCAGCCATTTCATCCCACACGGAATCTTCGGTAACTCCAAGCACCTCACCGGCGAGATCCAATGGAGAAATGGTGTCAACTGTAATTCCAAAGATTTGCCGCAAATTCTGCTCTTCCACCTGGAAATCACCCATACCATCGAACGAGGGTCCAATCCGCAGCACCCTCTGGTCATGGAATTCTGCTACTGCCTGGGCGGCCTTCATGAGGCGCGGCAAGACCTTCAGGACACAGCCATCCTCGAGGTGCCCGGTGACTATCTCATAGTCTCTCTGTCGGCGATGCAAGACAGAAGCCAGATCCTGAACCCCATGAATGCCATGGTTCCTGAGCAGCCTGATCGGATCGACATCCTGCCCGAAATCTTTATCCGGTGTGATATCCAGCAGAATGAGTGGCTTTGAACAGGCACAGAGCTCATCAGCGGACTCGAGCGAGGGTGAATAGGCCAGGTGGAGGGTCATGACGGCATGAACGCCCGCCTCCTCGAAAGCCTTCAAGGCGTTTGCCACCTCTTCACGGGTGCAGCAGATAGGGGCATGAATCACCTGGATGCCACAACTCTCAAGGGCTTTGGCCACTTGGAAGACAAAAGGCTCCACTTCGCCACGCAGCGAAGGAAGGGTCCGGTCATAGAGATCGACATACAACGGGAGCAATCCCGCTTTAGGCCGGTTTCCTTCCAGTTGAGAAGTATTTGTCATTGCTTGCAGTCCTCCCCATTCAGCAGGGAGTCCCTGTTATCCCTGATTTCAAAGGACCTGCCCGTACTGACATGGCCATAAAGCCTCTCAAAAACTTCCCGGTAATGATGGAACCCACCTGTGACACAATCCGCCAAACGGCCTCCAAGTGGCCTGACCACCTTTACTCGCACGGTCGATGCCCTGGTTCCAAAGGAGAATAAGGCTCCTCGTGTTCCTGCGCAATCTTCATCGATTGCCACCCTGACTGGAATGGGTGCAAACAGGGTGGAAAGATATTTCTGGAAATGGAGCCCCTTGCTGGCACCACCAGTCAGGATGATCGAATCGGTATGCCCCTTCCTGCAGAAGTCCCCCAGAACACGGAACATTTCATACGCCATGCCCAGCGCTACGGCACGCAGCAGGTCTCCGGAGTCACAGGCGGGAGAGATACCGCTGAACAGGAGTGCGCCATTTGTATCCGGTCTGTAGGGATTGGGGCGGTTGATCCAGGGGATAGCAACAAGCCCCTCAGGCGGAAGGAGTTTTTCCTTAAAAAGATTTTCCTGCATCTCCAAAGCGGTACGATGATTCTGGTGGAGGAACTTTTCCAGCGCCCAATCCCAGGTGACATTGCCAGTCAGCAGGGGAAGGATGACCAGATGGTCTGAACGATACGGGCCGGGAACCACCAGTTGAAAAGGCGAGACGGGTGTCACCGCTTGAGGGACAGTAAAATTTCCCACCCATGCGGTTCCGAGCGACATCTGCAAGGGGTGTTCAGAGACACCCAGCGTGGACAGATAGCCCGCTTCCTGATCGATGTAGGGACCAGCGACTGGAATACCTGCCTCCAGGCCAAAATGACGCGCTGCTCCCTCATCCAGAGGATAGCAAGGATCCTCACCTCGAAGCGGAGCGAAGAAGGAGAGTGGTATCCCATTCTCCATAAAGGGAATGCGGGTCAACTGGTGTGAGGTGGCATCATAACACCCGGTCTGTAAGGCATGGCCTGGATCCTGAACCCACCTGCGTGTGAGGTAATGATAGATATACTCACCTGCTCCAATATAGAGATTCCAACCTGAGAAAAGCTGAGGATTCTGTTGATTAAGCCACTCGATGCGAGCCAGTCCCATTCCCGGTTCATCCCTGAGTGAAAAACCTCTCCAGAATTCGGGAGGGTGACTGTTCCTGATTTTTTCGAACTCAGGGAAGGCGCGGGGATCATTCCACAAAATCAGGGGAGTTAAGGGTGCTCCGGTTTCACTCTTTACAATCAGAGTGCTCCCGCCCTGAGAAGCCAGTCCAATCCCTGAGACCCTGTTCCAGCCATTTCCAACACTTGATCGCACTCTTTTGACAGCATTTCTCAAGAGTGATTGCAGATTGTGCGGGTCTTGTTCACGTCCCCCATCTGATGTCAACCGAGTGGGTATGGGGTGATAGCAGCTTGCTCTCAGGCGTCCGGACTTTCTCTCGAATATCGCAACCTTCAAAACTGTTGTACCGATATCGATGCCGAGAAGCATGAGAGCCAATCCACCTGTTGGTGTTACCCGTGAGGGATTTCCACCACTTGCCGTTGCCTGTGTGATTGGAGTGCGGCGGTAAGGACCTTATGGTGAAGATGCGTCTCTTCAAGGCTGGCGCAGGAAAAGGGAAGCACCGCCTCAGGTCCCTTTGACACCTGATCACAAAAAGCCCCGATCATCTGCTGGAATGCATCCGAAAAGCCAAATTCAAAAATGCCGCCGGTGATCGTCTTGTAGACCGAAACCGTACCCAGATCTTCATGGAGCCAGCCTTGAGGAGTGTTGGGATCATAACGCAGTGTTTCCAGAGTGCGTGGAAACTTTGTGCTGAAACGTGCACTCTCCCGGGTTCCCCTGACACTCAGATACCAGGTGTTCCCCTCGCCCGGTGCGATCCGTTGGGTCTTGAGGGTCATCGGAAAGTGGCTCTCCTGAGTCTCCACCTCGCAGAACAGGGTAGCGTTGTCCCAGGTGTCGCAGGGAACCTGATCACCCTTCGCATTCTTGCGGAAGGGGACAATGTCCGAGAGGATCGCGCGGACATTCCCCGGCCGCCAGCCCAGGCGTAAGGGCACATGCAGCACATGCAATCCCAAGTCACCCATGCACCCATACTCACCATTGAGGCTTTGAATCCTTTTCCAGTTGATCGGTTTGTCCATGTTCAGGTCAGAGGAATGCAGCAGCCCTGCCTCGACCTCGATCACCTTCCCAAATCGTCCCTCGCGGGCCATGCGGATGATTCTCTGGACACCAGGGTAGTAAGGAAATTGTGAAGTGGAACGAACAACCAGCCCGGGATGCCGCGCGGCAGCCGCAAGAATGTGTTCGTTGGCCTCAAGGTTGATCCCGAAGGGCTTCTCGCCAAACAGGTGTTTACCGGCTTCGATTGTGTTGATGTACATCGGCTCATGCAGGTGGTGCGGCACGGAGCAATAGATGGCATCAATTTCCTGGTCATTCAGAAGGTCCCGATAATCGGTGCTATAGTGATGGATCGAGGGGAAGGATTTCCTGAACCAGTCAAAAGAAGTTTCATGGCCACTGCATGCGGCGGTGATGACAGGGGTGATGTCGAGATCAAGAAAATGACACCAGCGTGCCACCGAGGAGGCAAATTCACGCCCCATCAAGCCACAGCCGATTATCCCAAAACGGATCTGCCTGGTCATCTCTACACATGAGGGCCTGTGAAACAAAGGACTGTCTCTTACTGGCCTTCGAGGGCCTCCGCCATTTTCTGGATGATGAAATCAACAACTTCATAGCCTGCGATCAGTGGAATCTTGGTTAATACCGACGGGGGGCAATCGGACTTGTAGGTTTGTGCGCTGCTATCCAAACCCTGGGCATTCAAACAGCGTGCGAAACCTTTGGCCCCATCGAGCTGATGAAAACGGACGGCACAGAGGTGACGATTCCCATCAATCCCAGCTATACGGTTTTTGTGCCGCTCCGCGAGATCACGCAAGCGTTCCTCATAATGGGTTCCCACTGCTGCAGTGACCCCGGCATTGGCTTTCGCCCAACGCATCGAGATCAGGTAAGTCAGGGAAGCCAATTCTTCCTGTCCATTGGTGACCAGTGCCCCAAACTGAGGCAGGCAATCCATGGCCGCACTGAAGAGAACTCTCGAAGCGGCATATTCTCCGCCAGTCAGGCCTTTGCCGACCGCGATGAAGGTGGGTTGGATGCCATACTCCCGAAAAAGGAAAAAGTCCGGCGCCCACATGCAGGATTGGATTTCATCGGCAACCGTCGGGACATCGTGTTCCTTGCAGAGCCGGTAGGTTTCCTGGAGAAAATCCTTGGAGAGCAGCACGGCTCCATAATTCATCATCACGATCTCATGGAAGAATCCCGCAACCTTGAAAGGAGGTTCCTCGTATTGAGTGAATGCTGCCCGGACATCCTCGATACAGTTGGGACGGATGGGAATGACCCGGTAAAGGCCATGCTCCTGGATCGCTTTAGTCAATTCCGGCCACATCCCCCGCATGGTTTGTGCAAGAACAGTGGTCCCATGGTAATTGGCCTGGAGGGTACCCCCATCATTCCCCATGACCAGTAACACAGGGATTCGCCCCTGATAAACCGGCACCGGGCTGTCGGACTGGGGACGGTAGAACCGGGCGAGGATCATCTTGAGCGCTGCTTCAACCGCAAGGCTTCCAGTCTCCAGGTTGAGCACCCGGTTAATCACATCCATTTCTGTGGAGTTATAGACACCACCCAGTGCGGCTGCGTCTCCCAAGGCAAGCCCATTTGCCTCGAGGACAAGTTCCTCTTCCAGTTGACGGGTGATCTCACCCCGGGTGTTGTTGTGGGTGGCATTGGGGATCCCCAGGCGCCGTGCACGTTCGATAATCTGGTAACCCGGAAACCCATGTCCCAGGGGAGTGTGGTAGTGCTCGCTTTTCGTGATCAGGTAGAGACGGCCATCCTGCCCAACACGGTAATACCCCAGACCGCTGAGCGGGGCCATCTCAGTCTTGGTGGCGGAACGGAAATTGGAGGTAGTAGCCCCCTGGCTGGTGTGAGCTAGAGTCAACCGGCAGACTTTCCGTCCCACCGAGGGGAGCATGGAAAGCAGACGTGACTGGAAACCGACCGGAAAGAAATTGACTGCATGAGTGGCCAGTGAACGGAGGTTGCGGACATCCTCTCCGGAAAGAAACGCATGCGCCTCGCAGACCGCCTCCAGGTAATCCGGGTCGACAATCTCCGCCAGGGAGAGAACTACTTCGCGAAACTCTGTCCGTGGAGGTTGCACAATCATGGACTCAACAGATCCAGAAGTCCGGGAAGATCACGCGCGTCATTACGTTGATCGCGATTGAAATCCAGGACAGCATCATACCGCGGCATGGTTGGGAAGCGTTGCCAGGTGTTGATCAGGTTGATGAGATCCGCATGATCCACCTTGCCATCCCGGTTACTGTCTCCATCGGCCGGGCCAGCCAGTTGTCCATCCCGCAACTGGGTTCCATGGAAAGTGGGCCAGACCATGGAATTCGCATTGGCAGGACCTGTCAGGTCATACACAAACAAGCGGCTGTCATTTGTCAGGCCATCATAAAAGGCTATCGCCAGTTCCAGGAGTCCATCTCCATCCACATCCCCAACGGCAGGAGTGGAGAGGATGTCATCTCCCGGGCGAGCAGGTGCATTTTCAGGCGATCCCGGTGGCAGGTGAATCGGAAAACCGGGTAGCAGGCTTCCATCTCCCCTTAATCCATACACCCGTGCATTCGAAAAAGCCGCGATGACATCCAGACTCCCATCGCCATTGACATCAACAATCAGAGGGGAAGCGAAATACGCGGCGACTGAGATCTCATTGGAGTTCGCCGGGAAGGTGCCACGCGGCGTGGTGAAGGGGAATCCAGCCAGAGGCTGACCTTCCTTGTTATAGGCATAGAGGAGTCCATCATCGCTGATGACCGCGATGTCAGGATATCCATCCCCATCCAGATCGCCAATCGCGGGCGAGGAGTCCACATCGTTATACTGAAGCAAGGGGGCCGGCTGACGGCGTGGAAGTGTGACCGGCCAGGCATTTGAGTATCTGGACCCATCCGCCTTGAGGACCATGAGTGTCCCATCCGAGGTGCCCACAATGATTTCCAGGTTGCTATCCCCATCCAGATCAGCAACAGCGGGTGAGGAGATGACCGAGTACTGGCTTCGCGCGGTAGCGAGCAGGGTTCCATCATGGTCGAGGATAAGGATGGTCTCCGGGGAACCGTAAGTTCCCACCACCACCTCATCCAGGTGGTCATGATCCAGGTCAGCCAAGGCCGGGCTGCTGCGCACATCGGCATTACTCAGATACGGCCAGTTACCGTCGACAGGGCTGCCATCCAGGTTCAGGGCAAACACTCCCATGCCCTGGTCATTGGAACCGGTCCGGTCGGTTCCGAAAACCAGTTCCGGCCCGGCATCCCCATCCAGCTCGCCCACCGCTACCGTGCTGAAGATTTCGTGAGTGGCCAGATGCTTTATCAGCTCCGGCAAGGTCACGAGTGGTTCTCCGGGCGTGACAGTCGGGGTATCCGTGGGGATTTGAGTGTCTGTTTCTGTCGGGCTGGGTGTGGCAGTTCCCGTGAAGGTGAGAGTGTTTGTGGGGGTCCCAGTCGGAACTGGAGTTTCAGTATGGGTTATCGTTGGGGTCACCGTGCCGGTGTATGTGACAGTAGGTGTCACAGTGTCGGTCCATGTAATGGTGGGAGTCAGGGTGCCGGTTGATGTGCCGGTCGGTGTCAGGGTGTTTGTGTGAGTCACTGTAGCTGTCATGGTCTCCGTGGGTGTGAAGGTTGGCGGTGGCTCTTCAGCCTCGATCTGAAGGCACCATTGCACCAATGTCCCTTCCACCTCGAGAAAAGAATCCGTGACTGTCAGAATCCAAGTCCCGGCAAAGCTCTGTCCATCGAAGGCACTGAGAAGTGCCCCCTCACCAACCGGGCGTGTCGAGGAACCGGGCCAGGGAGGACAGAAGAGACTATCCCCCTCGTCGTCGAAAGTCGTGACAATGTTCGACCCCTCGGACTCAACACAGTTGTGATCGTAGAGGACAACCTCGGTACCCGTTTCCTTGTGCTTGAGGGAGAGTTCCAGGTCCCGGATCCAGTCATGTTGAATATCCACATAGACATTGAGATCCAGGATGGGTTGCCGGGAGGAAACTTCAATGACATCTGTTATTCCCCGGACAATGTTTCCATTGTTGGTCACGATCCCATCAGGGATTCGGATGTTGGGAAACCGGCAGGGTTGATTGACATCCTCATCCGGCCCCGGAACTTCATGGCCAGGTCCGAAAAAAAGATGGTAATTCCCCAGCCCGGAAACAGCCGAGACTCGTATCGCCACGGTTGGCGAGGTTAAGGTCCCATCGGAAATGCTCAAGAAATCATTCTCCCCCACACCCCCAGCCAGGTTATATCCAACGAATGGAGTCAGATCAAATGGATTGTAAACCTCAACTTCAAAATCTGCTGTTGAGGAGAGGTTTTTCAGAGCAATGTTGAGCTCAAATCCACGGATTGCGCCCAGGTTTACCTGGTACCAATCCTGATCATTTTCATTGGCAATGCTTCCCTGGACACTTTGGCGTCCGAAAAACAACTGGGGAAATGTCATTTCATCATTGGGTTCAATCTCGACAAAACTGGAACTGGCCGGGCAAGTCAAAGTCACCAGTTGGTAACCTTCACTCCCAGTCTGCTTGACATTGAATGATGCCTGAGCCACATGGATCAGGGGGGTAGTGGCTTTGGAGAACAGAACCCCTGCAACTCCTGAAAGGATGGTTTCCGCCGAAATATCATTATTCCCAGCCATAAAGTACTCAATTGAGTCCGCATAAAGATTCAGCAAGGTGTCGGGAGCCTCGGAGATAACCGGACGGGTCCAGAGGCTGATAAAGGAGGGCTCAACCATGTTGGGGAGGAGAGAGAACCAGTCATTATCCAGTTCGGAGCTCAGAGTAGCCCTGGCAAAAGGATCCCCCACAATCTGGTGATTGGCGGACTGCAACTTGCGTGCATCCTCTGGAAACTCATTCGGTTCCCAGTAATCCACCTGGCTCCAGCATGGTTGGTACAGAACAACTCCCAAGAGGCACAACCACCTCATCGGGAAACTGAGGACGAACCCGCGGGGAGGGCGCAATCTAACCGTCCTCCTTTCTTGGAAGGTGAGCTGTAAGTGAAGGCTGCACCGGCCCATCCTGCAATGCTCCGTGCCGGTGTGTTCCATAACAAAACTTTGTCAGAAGGTTATGTTTTGTTGCGTTCCTTTGTCAATTCCTCGACAGCTTCCGGGGAAACAAAATCAGGGTTCGGTTCTACGTTCGCGCTTTTTCTCCCGCGATCACTCCAGTCGGTTTGGACCGCATCCTGGAGAGTGGACACAAGTGCCCGGAAGGCCTGTCCGCGCGATGCGGCTCCAGTGGGGGTAGCCTTGATATCGACCACTTGGAGGATCGCATAGCCATAAATCCGCTCAGCAAGTGTCTCTCCTTCCCTGACCGGGTCAGCCACTGGCACCACCTTGCTCAGACCACCCAGAGGAAGGTTGAAAGCGGTGGCGGTTACCGAGGCTCCCGAACTCTGTCCTGGCAGTGATGGTACCTGTGGATCAAGCCGGATACTCAGAGGACCAAGCAGGTTGAGTTTTCGTTCTTTGGCAAAGGCTGCCAGGTCAATCGAACGGGAGGCGGAGAGGGGAGCGGTTGCGGATTTAAGGACATCACTCAGCTGGGTAAGCACAGCTTCCGCGGAAGCCTGAGTAATTGGGGCGGCTCGCTCCAGCTGGAGGTCCTTCCGGACCACCTCCTTCACCTCTTCAAACCGGGGCAGGCGTGTTTCCTCAATCGTGGCAGCCTGGATCAGGTAATAGGCCCTGATCGGTTGTGGATTCTGAGGATTGGCCGGAGGGTCTTCGAGAACTGAGGTGGTGGCACCCACCACGCGCAATCCAGCGGCGGCATAATTGGCCACGGAACCTGAGGGGAAACCTGGAATGGGTGCTCCGGGTTCAAAGAAATCAGATGTCTTAACTGCGACTCCGAAAGATTCCGCCGCTTGGCGAAGGTTGTCCTTGTATTTCTCCAGCGCGATCCAGACCTCCCAGACCTGATCACGCGCCTTTTCAGTGGCGACCACTTTACGGTAAGCCTCACGCACCTCGTTTTCGACTTCCGAAAGGTCGGGAAGGTGCTCGGGGGTCTCCTTGATCAAATTCAACAGGGTTGGTCCCTGAAGAGTATCGAAAGGACCGGCAGGTTTTCCCTGAATAAGAGCAAAGGCCTGGGTCAGGATTTCACGGTCCACCCGCATATTCACATCGCGTTGTTGACCTGATGGATTGCGCAGGTGAGTGTGAGTCACCGGTGCGGGAACTCCATACTCATGAGGCACCATGGAGAATTCGAGGCTGCCTGAGCGGACCCGGTTGGCCGCTTCCTGGGCCTGTAACCGTGCAAAATCGGCTGCCTTCCGTGTCCGGTAGGCTTTCTCGACATCGGCCCTGGCCTCCTCGAATGTCTTATTCCGAGCTTCCTGCTTCTCGATCAGCTCCACCAGGTAGAACTTGGTGTTGCCCTCAACCACATCCGAAACCACACCTGGATCCTGTTTGGAGACGGCCTGGAAGAATGGGTAACGATCCCGGTTGATGTCCGGATGTGGGATATCACCTCGTGAAAACCAGTCGGTTTCGAGGATCGGCAGGCTGGTTACCGAAGTGGCGGCCTTCAGTGACTTGCCAGCCAATGCGGTTTTGATTCCCTGCAACTGGGCACGCACGGCATCCCTGAGTGGTTTCGTGTCCACCTTCCCGGTGGCACGTTGACGAGCTTCCTTGAGAGAAACTCTCTCTCCAGCGGCACGGTGCCCATAGGTCCAAATCAGGTGATATCCATAGGATGTCTTGACTGGCTGGGAAACCGTAGCTTCCGGGATGCCAAAGGCCGCCTGCTCGAATTCAGGGACCATGCTCTTCCTTTCAAAGAAGCCCAAATCCCCTCCCTCATTCTTGTTGGTCACATCCTCCGAGTTTTCCCGCGCTTCACGGATGAAGTCATCCTCTGTCTTGATTCGTGCACGGATAGCCTCGGCCTTCTTATGAATCTCCTCCTGTTCGACGGGAGAGGAGTCAGGAGGAATACGCAACAGGATATGCCTTGCAGCCACCGCCTCGGCCTTCGACAGGTAAGCTTCGGGCTCTTTCGCGATAACAGCCTCAATGGAAGCATCGGGAACCTCCACGGAGAGCGCGATGAAGCGGGCACGGAATTTCTCAGGGAACTGGAAACTGGCCTGTTCGGCCTGGAAGAAGTTCTTCAGGTCCTCCTCCGTGAAGGTCACCCGGCTGCGGAAATCCCGCGCGGCAAAGGTAATCGCGGCAACATCGCGTTCCACAGGAACCACGAATTGTTCCTTGTTGTTGTTGAACCAGCGCAGGAGATTTTCCTCAGCCGGTGTCGCCTGACCGATGAAGCTTTCGGGGAGGGCCTCCACATAATCAATCTTCATCCGTTTCGGAAAACGGTACCGTTCAATATGTTTCCGGAAATAGTCCTGGATCTCATCAGTGGAGGCCTGGATTCTCGGGAAGGCATCTTCAGAGTTAAAAAACAGTAATTCGATATTGCGGGTCTCTTTTTGACGTTTCAAAGCGCGAGCAATATCACTTTCGGTGGGAACCGCTGTTCCCCCCACATAGTTCATGGCCAGCCGAACATCCATTTGGCTGCGGACCGCCTCCTTGAAGGCCTTTTCGTTCTCATACCCAGACTGTTGCAGGAAACGTTGGACCGCGAATTCATTGGCCTGGCCGGTTCCCCCGGTCAACTGCATGTTGATTGTTCGGCGTACCTCGTCGTCCTGTGTGCGCAAATTGAGGTCACGTGCCAGCTGGCGCGCGAGTTCCTGCCTTACCAACTGTTCGACGACCATTTGGCTGTGAGATTTTTCAGGGCGGACAGGGGTGTCCGACAGAAATCTGCCCACCTCCTCGCTGACCGCCTGGTATTCACTAGCGGAGACACGCTGGCCATTTACCCACAGTGCTGTGAACCTGTTCAGCTGGGCACGCTGCTGGAATTGGGAGGATCCATACAGCGCGATAAACACGACGATCAGCGGGTAAACGAACCACTTCGCCACCTGCCGTTTTCTTTCACGTAACCATATGAGCATCGAATAAAAACTCTCCTTGGATGAGTCTGGAGGAACCAAACGGGTAATCTATAGGAAAGCGGGGGGAGCTGAGAACCCCTTTGGAAAAAACGCCCAGAAGATGCGTTCTCCTGTCCCCTGAATCAACCTTTATCCACCGGTTGCCGAACGGCTCATGGATTCCGCCTGTTTCGATCCCGTGGCGACACGGGTGACTCGCAAGGCCTCCGTATAGCTGGCCCAGGCCTTCTTGGCCCGGTCTTTATGATCAGATGTCAAGTCTCCACGCAACGACTCCGGAATCCGGTAGTGGCTACCAATGGTTCCAAAGGAGGTCAGGGTGTGTGTCTGTGAAACCCTACCCGGCTCTTGCCAGGCATCGATCAGCAGTGGTTCGGCAGTCTTGGGAGAGGTGGCATCGGAGATCAGTGCGATGTGCCAGGTTTCCCAGCCATTCCGCTTGTAAATCACTATATCTCCGGGTTTCCACTCATGTGCAGTCTTCGAGGAATACTTAACTGGAAGTTGAATGGCCTTACGGCTGAAAAAAACATCGAGAAAAGCGGTACGACGGTGAATCCAACTCTTGTCGATTCCTCCACGGAAAGGGCCCATCCGGACACGCCGGTATGGACCCGGTTCCGACTGGTAGTCCTCATAAACCAGCTCCTGGAGGTCGATTCCTGCCGCCCGGAGAGCACGGACAACCACATCACAACAAAGACCTTCACGAGGATCGATATCCCCTGCGGGGTAGGCAATCCTGGGATAGGACATCTTGTATCGGGTCCCCAGAGTCGTCATCATGCGCGCCGCATCAAGAATATCGGATGAAAGGGAGGCTGTAGCTTCTGAAGTCACATCACTGACTTCATCCACAGCGGATGATCCACTCGCGGTGAAAACCACAAGCGATATGAACAGGGCCCTCAAAGCACACATCGAAACCACCAACCCCCAAACACAAGAAAGCGGTATTCTTCTCGATCCGGAGCCTGGAGGCAAGACCGGTCCAAAGCGGCAGGAGGTGCCGCTTGACACCTCCCCTCTCTCGCAGTGATAATAGGTACAGACGAAATGATACAAGTCGTGCCGAACCGATTATCCCGGATCTACGATCACAAAAGTCCAGAGGACTCATCTCCCGCAAGACCACGTGTCATCCAGAAGACTCACTCACTATCATCGGACAACGATCCCCGGAATAAAGAAATTGTGAACTCTCTATTGCCCTGTCGGCCATCTCCGGTACCCCTTCCATGAGCGAACACACCCACCTGATCCGGTTGAGAGATTCGCATGAATGCGCGGCCATCTATGGCAACCTGGATGAGAATCTCAGGCTGCTGGAGGAGGAGTTTGATGCCCATCTGATCGCACGTGGTGAGCAGCTGCGCATCCAGGGCGGAACCGATGCGGTTGAACAGGTGCGGCAAGTGATCGAGGGGATGCGTGGCCAGTCACATGGACGTGAGCCTTTTGATCAGAAAAGACTCAAGGATCTGATCCGTCTCGTCAAAGACCGGAGCGGTACCCCGATCCGTGAGGTCCTCGAAGATTCCATCCAGGTCAATGGACAGAATCGAAAAGTGAAACCCAAGACCCCGGGACAAAAACGATACCTCGATGCGATCCGTCAGAATGATATCGTGTTCGGGATCGGTCCCGCCGGGACAGGGAAAACCTATCTGGCCATGGCCTGTGCGGTGAACGCTTTGGTCAATCGGAAAGTCAAGCGGATTGTTCTGGCACGTCCGGCGGTGGAAGCGGGTGAGTCCCTTGGATTTCTCCCGGGAGACCTTTACGAAAAAGTCAATCCCTACCTGCGTCCACTTTACGATGCCCTGTATGACATGATGGAGTTTGAGAAGGTCAACCGGCTCATGCAGCAGGGACAGATCGAAGTGGCTCCGCTGGCCTTTATGCGGGGACGGACTCTCAACGACTGTTTTGTCATACTGGACGAGGCCCAAAATACCACTCGCGAACAAATGAAGATGTTTCTAACCCGTTTGGGATATGATTCCAAAGCAGTAGTCACTGGAGATGTGACTCAAATCGATTTACCTACACAGAAGATCAGTGGATTGATCGATGCAGTTAATGTTTTGAAGGGGATCAATGGGATGGAGATGGTCTGGCTTGGACGGGGGGATGTGGTTCGGCACCGTCTGGTCCAGGAGATCATTCGAGCCTATGAAGAGGCGGAACACCCCGAGGTCCTATAGAAATGGCATCTACTATTCAACCCTCAGAGATGGATTCGTCCCGCCAACGTAAAGGGATAGAAGTGAAATGGAATGCCCTGATACGGGCGTTACTTTTCACCGGGGCATTGCTGTTGATCACGTTCGCAAGTGTCCCGCCACGTCCCAGCCCGGAAAGGCTGCTGGATGAAAAAATCGGGGAACCGGCCACCCGTACAGTTCTCTCTCCCTTTCCCCTCAAGATTGTCGATCAGCAGGAAACCGACCGGCTGAGGCGTGAAGCCCGCGAGGCTGTACCTCCCACCTACAGCCGTTTACCGGATGTCGAGTCCCGGACTCGCAGGAACTGGCGTGCACTGACCCAGGTTGCCTTAAATGAAGACCGTGTGTTGTCTGGCAGCGGAAAACTGAGTCAAGCCACTGAGACTGCCCGGAAAATTTTCCGAACCCTTTCGAGAAACGATGCCGACCTGCTCAGGAAAAAACTGAGTGATGTGGTCTGGAGCGAGACGGTACTCACCAATCTGATCAAGTCACTCCAGGAAAGCGATGTCCTTTCCGATGTGAGCAGGATTTCCAGCGAGGGTTCGGAAAATAAACGGAACACGGTCCTGTGGCGGCTTCGGGAAAGAGATGGAAACCTGAAAGACCGGGTCAGCTGGGTCACCATCCACTCAGTCACCCAACAGCGTGAATTGTGGGCACGCACCCTGGCAGAGTCAGAACTGGGGGGCGAAGAGAAGTCGAAAACCCTGGCCACAGCTCTCTCTCAATACCTGGTCTCTCCCACCCTTGTTTATGACAGCACAGCAACCGGGGCAGAGGTCAAAGCGGCTCTGGCAAATGTCCGTTCGGTCTCCATGGAGTTCAAGCAGAATCAGATCATCATCATGCGCGGGGAAATTGTCACTCCTGACCAGAAGCTGGCCCTCCTGGAGATGGGCAAGCGCATGGAATCACGCCTGGGCGAGTTTCTTGGAAGAATTGTCCTGGTGTTTGGGATACTCTTGATCCTGTTTGGATATCTCAAGCGGATTCACCGGGAGATCTATAATAATCTTCCAAGGCTGGCAGCTTACCTTCTGGAGGTGAGTCTGATCTCCTGGAGCGGTTTCTTTGTCGCCTGGGGAGTGGAGTTCGATGCCATCCAGGCAACGGAAGGTTCTATATCACAGGTGGGTTTGGTGGTTCCCATAGCCGCCATAGGGATTCTGGTAACCCTCCTTGAAAGTTCCCGTCTGGCTCTCTTTTCAGTCATTCTTTGTACCTTCCTGGTGGGCATTCAATTCAACTGGGGATTTGAAATCCTGTTGGTCCTGGTGCTTTCGGGGATTGTCTCGGTCTTCCATGTCACCGGGATTCACCGCAGAAGCCAGGTTTACCTTGCTTTTCCCTGGATTCTTGGCACCGGTTCTTTTCTGCTGCTGGGTGTACAACTTGTCATGTATCCCTCCATGGAAGCATTCACCCATTATGCCGACAACCTCTTCTGGGGGATCTTCTGGCTGGGAGTGAATGGCTTGTGTTCGGTAGGAATGGCCCTGCTGTTGCTTCCCATCCTGGAGGACATTTTGGGTATCACCACCATATTCAAGTTGAGGGAAATCTCGACTTATCACCCACTTCTGCGTCAACTGGAAGAGAAGGCGCCGGGAACTTATTATCACTCCCTGAATGTGAGCGCCCTGGCTGAGTCTGCCGCGGCGGCGATCGGGGCCAATGCCTTGCTGGTGAAGGTGGCCTCCTATTACCATGATATCGGGAAGATGGAGAAGCCCACCTATTTCACGGAGAATCAGTTCACTGAGGAAGACCGCCGGAAACACTCGAAGATCTCCCCGCACATGAGCTGTCTGATCATCCGCAACCATGTCAAGTTGGGATTGGAGATGGCTCGTGAGAATCGTCTGCCCGAAGCCATCATGCCCTTTATCGCTGAACACCATGGAACCACCCTGCTCTCCTATTTCTATGATCAGGCCAGGTCCGAAGACCCCCATGGCACGGTTTCCGCGGCGGATTTCCGTTACCCGGGGCCGAAACCTCAAACCATTGAAAGTGCCATCGTCATGCTGGCCGACACGATTGAGGCAGCCTCGCGTTCCATGAAACTGGTTGGCGAGGGAGAAATCCGGGTCTTCGTGAAGCGTGTGATCAATGACAAGATGCTGGATGGCCAGTTTGATGAATGTAATCTCACCTTCCGTCAGATGAAGATTCTATCGGACTCGTTTACGCGGACACTACGGACTATGATGCACCGCAGAATCGCATACCCCTCAATGCCGGAGGTCAATCTTTCCCCCGGCGCCACAAGACAGGACAAGGTACAACCCCTGTTCAGTCGTGGCTCATGAGCAAGGCGGGATGCATTCGTATCCATGAGCGTCGAGATTTCAGACGAACAAGACATACCCATCGATAAAGACCGCCTCCAGGCTCGCCTTCAGGCCGCGCTCAACAAGGCGGGGCTGAGCAATGCCGAGGTAAGTGTGCTTCTGACGGGTGATGATCACATCGCCCAACTCAATGAGACTTACCGTGGAATTCCGGGACCCACCGATGTGCTTTCCTTTCCGATGAATGAGGATCGAGATGAACCTTTCGGTGATATTCTCGGTGATATTGTCATATCGGTGCCCACCGCCCAACGGCAAGCAACCGGCGGATTGGAAAACGAATTGGACATGCTCGCTTTCCATGGATTGCTCCACCTGCTGGGAAGAGATCATGAAACCGAGGGGTGGGAAGCATGGGAAGAGGCCCTGAAGGAGGTCCTCCCCGATGAGTAACACCGCCTGGATGACCGCCGAAGGGATTCTCTACCTGGTCACTTTGGGGGTTTCTTCATTCTTCAGCGCGGCGGAAACCGCCCTCACATCGATCAGCGCGGTGAAGATCAACCAGATCGCGGGGCATGATGATAAATCACATCCACTCTTTGATTGGCTCAAAAATCCGACCAAGTACCTCACCACGATTCTTGTGGGGAATAATATCGCCAACATCGCCGGAGCGCTTCTGGGTGGAGACTTTTTCCGCCGACTCTTTGTCAGTTTTGGATATCCCGACGAGGAGGCACTTGCCGCAGCTGTCGCCTTCGTCGTGATCACCAGTTCTGTCCTGATATTCGGGGAAATTATCCCGAAAAGCTATTCCCGCCATCATTGTGAGTCGGTCGCACCCCGCCTGGCCCCCTGGGTGGCCTTCATCTACCGGATTCTGAAATACCCCATTCGTTTCTTCATGCTGATTTCGAACATGATCATCCGTCTCTTCGGCGGCGAGACCACCAAGGAGGTTCCATTTGTTACCTCCGATGACCTCAAGCTGATGATCGAGGTGGGAGAAAAGCAGGGCCTGCTCGATATCGATGAGCGTGAGATGCTGCACTCCATCTTCGAACTTTCAGAGACACAGATCCGGGAGGTGATGACACCCCGTGTGGAGATGGTCTATGTGAAAGTCACCGATACCCTGGAGACAGTTCTCAAAGCCTTTGAACAACATGACTTTTCACGCCTGCCGGTTATCGAGGACAACCGTGATAACGTGGTGGGGATCCTGTACATGAAGGATCTCCTTCACCACTGGCACATGAACGCCGACAGCCAGGATGTGGTCCGTAAGTTGATGCGTCCCAGGATCTATGTTCCCGAGAACAAGCGGGTGGATGACGTGCTCAAACAATTCCAGCGCGAGAAGATTCACATGGCCATCGTGGTGGATGAGTATGGCGGCACATCTGGCCTGGTGACCATCGAGGACATTCTCGAGGAGATCGTGGGCGAGATCCATGATGAGTTTGACGAGGAGGAGGAGCCCATCACCAAGGTGGGGGAGAACACCTGGGTTGTGGATGCCACTGTCCATCCGGATGATCTGTATGATGCACTGGGCCTGGAATGGGAGGATGAGGAAGAGGAGTTTGACAGTGTGGCCGGATTCCTTCTCCATCTGCGGGGGGATCTTCCGAAGACCGGCGAATTCATTGAGCACGAAGGTTTGAAGTTCACAGTCATGGAGGCCAATGAACGCCGCATCAACCGTGTGCGTGTGGAAAAGGTCCCCAAACGGGAAAAGATCTCAACAGAGGCGCTTCCTTCAGAACCCGAGGAACCGGAGTAAGCAGACTCGCCTAGTCCGTCACCGGCGCTGCATCCAGGCAAATCGGTTCGAAGTCATGGAAAGCCTTGTGGTAACGGAAGATGGGTTGAATGTCGGTCCGTCCTCCCCGGTTCTTGACCGTCCATAAACGTGCATAGGTGGATGCGGAATGCTCTTCGAGTGGGTATTCCTTACGGATCGCCTGAAGGCGTTTAGCCAGTACTGGCTGCTGACCAAACTGGTCGAGCACCCGGTCAAGGGGGTCCTGAAGACGGGAGGAATTACGCCTCCTCAGGCTGGTCTCATCAACCGGCAAGTCATGCAGGATGACTTTGCTGTCCAGCACAAAGGTGGTGTCAGCCAGGCCGCTTGCGGTTTCGAAATCACCCTGTTCCATCATCCCAGCCCCGGCTTTCATCCCACCCCCGGGAGGTGTATCCATGGTGACCAGGATTGCCGCATTTTGAGTCTGCGCGATCTCCTTCATCTGCAGCATGATTTGCGAAATACGGCCACGCCCGGTCTTCTGTTTCCCCTCCTTATCCAATTCCGCACGAATCTCCCGTATCGAATCGATCACCACAATAACCGGGTCTCCCTCCTCAAGACCAAAATGCTGACGTGTGGCTGACACCGCCTCACGGATATCGGCCAGGGTCGTATCCGAATCGGCTTCGAGCACATGCAGGTAATCACCCGTACGGAAATACTTACGTCCCGCATTCATGAGGATCTTGCGCAGATCCTCGCTCCGTGATCTTGGCTCCTTGCAAAGACCGCTTTCGATCAGAGCTGAATCGATCCGGGCGGTACGTGCCAGAGCATAAATTGACAACATCTCTTTCGGAGCCTGAAACGAGACAAACACGACTGGCACATGACGGCTGGCGGCATAGTCCGCTGTCCAGGCACAGAAAGTTGTCTTACCTTCCCCGGAGCCCCCCGCGACGAGGTAGACTCTCTGGATGGTCCATCCCCCATTAAGAACCTCATTGAGGGAAGGGCTGGGAGAGGGGATGGTGATACGTGTGGGATTGAGCAGTTGCCCAATGATAACCGGGACCGATGCAGACAAGGGTGACAGGGTATAGGCCTTGGTGGCACCGGTTACGACCTCTCCAGACAGGGTTTGAGGTTCCTCACCCTGGTCTGAATGTGGCTCCTCCGTCCGGGCATCCTCAGCTCCCTGGAGACTTGAGGCCGGGGATTCCACCGAAGAGATTGTCTCAACCACCTCCTGATCCGGCTCCTCAGCCGGATCTGTTGGACGGGGAAAGAAAACCACATTGGACCCAGCGGCTCCCTCCGATGTGGATTCGACTGGTTCTCCAGAGGTGTCCCGCTCCATGTTGGACCCGACAGGCCGGTCAACAACTCCCGCGGATAACTCCGAACATCCTTCAGCTCCCCCAGATGGAACGGGTGAGGTTACCACTTCCAGAATCCCGGGCCGTTCACCAGGAGTACGAACCTCTGGCTGGAAATCACCCAAAAGGATTTCCCAGTCGGGTGGTCCAATTGGATAATCGAGGTCCACCAGTAACTGTTCCGCTGTATCCAGTGTCATCACCACAGACCACTGACCTGTATCTCCATCGGGATAAGGGGGAAGCTCCAGGTAGCTCTCAACACCCCCCGGAGTTGGCAGGAAGGTGGCCTCGTTCGAGATAAAGGCCCGTTGTTTCAGGCTCTTGAGTCGTTCTATAGCTTCGTTTACCGGCTGAGGTTGTTCAAATAATCCCCAGACTCTCACACGTTCATTGGGGCAAAGTTCAATCAGGCCCTGTAATCCATCCTGGAGCATCGAAGTCAGGAGACGGCATCCCTGACCAAGAGCATCCACCACCGAGGGATGTGAAAAGATGGCGCACACTGTCCGGGTCTGATTGGTGGATTTTTGCGCCAGGGAGATACCAATAACCCCCTCACGCTCGACATGCTGGCGTACATGGAGAAGGTTCAGATCTCCTTTCGGAAGGAAACGCCTGTTCTTGAGCAGCGCACAAGGAGTCCCTTTCACAAAGGCTATGCGGGCGAAAAGGAAACGCGCGTATCCCTCCAGCGAGGTTTCCAGGTTGGTTTCAGGAAAACGGAACTGGCTGAAAGGGACCTTTTTTGATTTCGTCCGGAAAGGACGTGGCATCCAGGACATGGCGAGTTTCCTCCAGCATCGGCTTGTTCCACCCTTTCATCCGGGTGGACCCGGACCATGAAGCGATCCCCACAAATCAGGGATTCATCAAATCTCCATGGCCCACTGCACTTCATGAAACCCCACTGAGGGGTTACTCCATTCGCTTATAGCATGAAATATGCCACAGAATCCTTTTCAATCATTTGACACATAATCCTTTGATACTAAACAACTTACAATCAATCGCAAACTTCCGGAATGATTTGTCTATGTAATGGAACGGTTCGTATAGTAATAATAAGTGACACGTATTGTTTTGAGGGTAGAATGGGGTAGCAGGTCCGAAACACAAAAAAATTTCCCCACCTTTGGAGATCAATGGAAGCCAGACTTCCCTTGCCTCTCTCCCTTGCCACGTGTAGATTCAAACACGACTATCTGGACATGAGAGGGTGACGGCAGGAGCGGGTGTTCTCACAGGGAAGATGACTGTCACTTCAAATACCACAATGGAGGATAACATGGCGGGCGCAAATACACTGGAGTTTACCGATCAGAATTTCGAGGCTGAAATCAAAAACTCGACCGTGCCGGTACTGGTCGATTTCTGGGCAACCTGGTGCCCACCCTGCAAGATGCTCGCACCGATTATCGATGAAATCGCCAACGATCTGGCGGGAAAACTCAAGGTTGGCAAGGTTGACACGGATGCTTCGCCAAACACAAGAGACTCTTTCGGGATCAATAGCATCCCGACGATGATCATCTTCAAGGATGGCAAGGAAGTTGAGAGGCTGGTGGGTTTCCTGCCCAAACCGGCGCTGATGTCGAAGTTGAATCCTTTTCTTTCCTGAGGGAAAACAGGGGGCGCGGCACTCCGCGCCCCTTTTCCAGTTCACCATTCATTCACCATTCATTCTGAATCCATTCCTCGGGCAGCACTCCGATGACCACATCGGGATTCCCACGCAGGTTACTGGTGAAAACCACCTTGGTTCCCGAAGGTGCCCAGCCGGCATGGGGGTGCGGGCCCTGCCCATAAGTCCTGTGGTTTTCGGTTAGAAGACGGGTTCTTGAAGTCTTTGCGCTGAAAATTCCGATATCCCCATGCCAGTTGTCCGCCATCGCGAATTTCCCAGTGGGTGATCCCGCACAGTGCCACCAGTTGCGCTTGGAAACCTCCTTCGGACTGCCACCTGGCCACCAGGCACCGGCACCGATAATCCGTGCGATGCCGGTTTCGATGTCGATCACCTTGACATGCGCTTCCTCCGCGTATCCCGCCTTCTGCATTCCGCTGCAGAAGGTCACCTGGTTATCCACCCACCAGCACTCATGGGTCACCAGCTCCCCATCCAGCTGGGGATAAAGCGGCCAGGGTTCGCGTTCACTGGAGTCCGTCAACCACATCCGTGCCAGTACGATCCCTTGCGGATTATCACCGGCCCGGTCACTTACACGGCAGGAACGGCAGAAGAGCGCCAGATCAGGGGTGACCCAACTGGACTGGATATGGGAAATTCCGTCATTCAGTGAAGCCAGCTCCTTGCATTCCCCGGTTTTGTAGTCCATGAGGATGATCCGGGAGGCAGTAGGTCCCTTGCTGTTGAATCCAATCATGATACCCGAACCATCGCTGTTCTCATTCAACCCCACAGTGGAAGCCACATCGTCGGGAAGTTTTCCCACCAGGTTGTCCTCCACCGATACCCGGGAGGTTTTCCCATACTCTCCCTGCTCGACCTTGATCAGCCATTCATGGACTTCATTGTTCAGGATGACAAACAGGCTGTTGCGGTAACGGCTGCAACTGCCCTCATAACCCAAGGAAAGACCAGGGTCATGCAGGCGAACCAGCTCGCCTGTGGATTCCAGGTAACCCCAGTAACAGGTGGCTTTGTCCTGTTTTCGGTGAAACACCAGCATCGATTCATCCGGCAGCCAGGACCGTTGATGGAAGTAGAGATTCGTGTCTTCATCAGTGGCGGAGGTCACAAAAACCAGCTTGGCTCCTGAGGTGGGATCGACAATCGTTTTTGCCTCAATGGGAAAGACCCGGCATTCCCATGATTTCTGTGCGTAGACCGGCGTCCAGGAACAGACCAGAAAAATAAGAACTGACAGGAGGGAAATTCCCAGTTTGGAGAAGATCGGATTCACGGGATGCTCCTTGTTCGAAATGGGATATGAGATATTAGCGTGTTTGGAGGATGCGGATAGCATTACCCTCTCAACTTCAAGGTCACCTCGGCAACCCGTTTCCCCAGGTTCCGTGCGGTAGACACTCCAAACTCATCCCAGGCGATACTGTCATCCTTGTTCCACAGGGTACCTCCCCAATGGCTGCTTGGACGGCCTTCGCCGATGATGAGCATCTCCTGAGCCATCAGCGAGGTCTGAACCGATTGAATCGTGAGCTCCTGTCCTCCATTGCGGGAGCCACCCACAGCCAGCACCGCACCCACTTTTCCACTCAGGGAAAAGTCCTTGCGGAAGGCGGTGGTACGATCGATGAAGGACTTGCACAGCGCGGACATGTTTCCGAAATAGACCGGTGTTCCGATAATGATCGCCCCGACCTCCTTGGCGGCCAGCTTGGGCACCAGGGTGGGGAAGTCATCCCGCTCACCCTCTTCCAGGGGTATCCCCGCCGCAACATAAGCCGGGATCTTGAGAGCACCCAGCTCAATCTGCTCGGTTTCGATCCGGTCCGAAACCTTGGCCGCTTCTTCGAGGCAAAGGCGCAGTGCCTCGGAGGTGGTCTTTCCTTGACGTGGACTGCAACAGAGACCAATGATCTTCACCCTGGATGCACCAGCGTCTCCGGCTTGGGCGCCCAGGGCTGTCATGCCTGCCGCCAGGGCCACTCCTGCAGTCTCTACAAACCTGCGTCGTGTGTATTCCTCTGTCATGGTGATCTTCCTCCTCTCAGGTCTATTTTGACTGGTTTTGTTCAGTGGTCGTCAGCCAGAACCTGGAAAAATCAAATAGGACTTTTATCTCCCCGGTTCCCGATCCGATCTGATCGAGTATCAGGAGCAGGTCTTTCGGGCCAACCATCCCATCTCCCGAGGGCTGTGGTGCAACATCGTAATCACGTGTCGCCGTGGGGGTGGGGGTGGGTTCCCCTGTGTCTGTAGGTGTTGGACTGGCTGTGTCAGTTCCGGTTTCTGTCGGAGTTTCGGTCAATGTTTCCGTCAATGTCTCTGTCACAGTGTCTGTTGGGGTGGCTGTCATGGTATCCGGGATGGTTCCTGTCACGGTTTCCGTGGGAGTCCCTGTCTCCGTTCCCGTAGCCGTTATTGTCGCTGTATCCGTAGGAGTTTCCGTAACCGTCTCTGTTGCAGTCCCCGTGTCCGTTGGAGTTTCTGTCGCTGTGCTTGTGGGGGTGGCTGTCTGAGTTTGCGTGGCTGTTGGTGTGTCTGTTATGGTTGAGGTAGGCGTTTCTGTGACCGTTTCCGTAGCGGTGACAGTGGGTGTATCCGTACTGGTCACCGTTGAGGTTTCGGTAG
>CAYZUX010000046.1:0-30499 GCA_964481775.1 uncultured bacterium
ATGGACTGGATGTATGCCAACTGCTCAGCCACCGCTCAACGCGGCGCACTGGACTGGTTCAAGAAGTTCCATGATTGTTCCAAACCGGTGTTCGAAGAGCTTTACAACTCGGTAAAGACGGGCAAGGAAACCGCCCGTGTCCTGGAAGCTAATAGCCGTCCCGACTACCAGCAACAGCTCGCCAAGGAACTGGCGGAGATCCGCGAGTCTGAGATGTGGCGTGCGGGCGAGGTGGTCCGGTCGCTTCGACCTGAGAGGCAGTAGAGCAATCTTTTCAAAAAGGTCCTACAAGATTCAAACACCGGAGCCCATCCAAATAGCGGAACCCAACCAAATAGCTGGCCCCGGAGTTGCACTCCGGGGCCAGGCCCTTTTGTGGGAGTTATACTCCCACATTGCTCAGACCAGTTGGGCCACTGGGCGAAGTACAAATGCTGGGCGAGCTGAACGTTCTGTTTTCGAGGCGATTGAAATGAAACATAATGATTTCGAAGATCTACTCTCCAGTATCCGCCAAGCGGGAAGGATCCGGCGTGGAGAGGAAATAGCCTCGCGTTCCTTCAAGTTCAAACCAGAGGATATCAAATCGATCCGGCGTAATCTTGAGAAATCTCAGTCGGAATTTGCACTCATGATCGGAGTGAGCATTGCTACACTACAGAACTGGGAGCAAGGCAGACGTAACCCGGAAGGCCCAGCCAAAGCATTACTCAGGATTGCAGCTATCAGACCTGATGCGTTGAAAGATTCGTTGGGGTAAATGGATTCAACCTGATTTCAGCCTACGGCCCTTACACTTATAGAATTCCCGCCCTTCCTGGCATCGTAAAAAAGGCCCAGGAGATTCCGCTCCTGGGCCTTCGCATTTCGAGGAGAACATCAATCCCTCGAAAATTACTCAACTTGTAATCAATTCCTCAATACTGGGTCCAATCCTGGACTGCAGTAGTGTCGTAGACAACCGCGCGGGACTGGAAGTCGGGACCGAGTTCAATCTCCGACATGACGGCATAACTGATGTTGAAGACCAGGTAACCGTATGTCTCCAAGTAATCCGTGGCCTTGTAACCATCAAGATATGCGTTGGGAACATCGGTGCCCGTGTTGAAGGAAGAATTTTTCCAACCCCAGTGACCAGCGGCACCAGTTCCGAAAACAGGCTGATCGGTATGGATCATATACTGACCGGCGGGTACCGGTGAGTTGAGCTCCATCTGGTTCCAGCCATTGTCGGTGTAGTTTGTAAAGGTCTTTTCAGCAAGGACCGTCCCACCCAGGGTTGTATTGTAATCGGTATCCCACGCATACAGTCTCATCCGGTATCCAGCGCCTGTTCCACTCCAGGAAGGACTGTTAATACCCACTCCATAGATCGGAACGGAAACCTCGAAAGTCTGGCTTAAACTTGCTTCTGGATAGTTCCCCAGGAATTGGGTCGGAGTCCATTGGCCTGAGTTGTTGAAAGGAATGATCCAAGTCAGGTTGGTTGCGCCTTGCGCCACGCCGTCAATATACGCTTCTCCCATGGAGTAGGCACTTTGATTGACAAGCCAGCATCCCACATTCAGATCAGCCGTGGTGCTGGTCGGTTCAGACATCTCCCAGAAATATTGCCCAGGCGGCAATGCGGGTGCTGACTCATCAACGCCGACAAAATACCAGAAGTTATCATAGGTATTCGTGTAAACTTTCGTTGCCAAAGGAGCTTGAGCCACAGTCGCGGCATAAGAGCCAGCCCAGTTGTAAAGTTTAACTGTAAAACCTTTAACTTCATTAGTGCTCCATGCAGGGCAACTCATCTCAACCCCATCGAAAAGCTGGGTCGCGGTAAAACGTTGCCCGATCTTTGGATGCGCAGCCAGTGAAATGGCAGAAGCCGCTCCTGGGGTAAAATAATCCTCGACTGTGGTGTACGGACGTGCGAAGGCACGAGCGATACCGATATCAAACACGAGGCCATCTATAGGAGTTCCATTCGAGTAGGCTGCAACGGTTGGATCCACATATAGATTTGATCCCGACCATCCCCAGTGACCACTCGCCCCTGTTCCCGAGACACCCTCATCGGTCACCAAGAGATAATTGCCCGCTGGGACGGCGGCGGCCAACATTAGCTGGGGACTGGAGTTGTCGGCATAGTTCACGATCGATGCCTCACCAAGAACTGCACCAGCAACGCTTGTGGTATAATCAGTGTTCCAGGCAAACAGGCGCATCCGGAAACCGGCACCGGTTCCATTCCATGAGGGACTGGCAATCCTGACACCAATGAATGGATTCGGTGCCACAAAAGACTGTGCCAAGGAACCTGTGTCCTGAGGGTTGTGCTGGGTTGGTGTCCATTGTCCAGTTTGCCCTTGAGCTTCACCATAAAGGCGATCCCACACAAACTGGACACCCTCTGCGCTTGCACCCGCCAACCCCAAAATCATACCAAGTAAGACAATCATCGAACAAAGTACTTTAGACGACTTCATTGTGCTTATCCTCCCGTGTGTACTGATGGGCAATTGAAAAGGTCCCGTGAAACAGGACCTTTCACCTGAGTCTGCGGAGCAGATCTCAGCCGTCGGCAAAAGAACTCAGGCATTCCGCGATGCCTTGGTTTCACCCCCTTTCGGGTGCTATTACGGAATCGCTTGGAAAGAAAGTATACCTAGCACCAAATAAGCGCAAATTAAGATAATGTGAGGATACCAGAAGAAGACAGACTGTCAAGAAAAATTTTTAAGAATACCGGTTTACGTCTTGCATATCCGTAGGAAAATTCAAAGCAGACCTTTGGCCTGTAATTCCGCAGTGGCCTTCTCGAAACGGTCTTCAGCGACAACTCCATCGGACCAATCAACCAACTCACGAAGCCCTTCTTCAAAGGAAACACGTGGCGACCAATCCAGCAGTTGGCAAATCCTGGAATTATCAGCAAAGCAGTGCCGTACATCTCCCTTTCGAAATTTTCCCTGGATATCTGGTTCCAGGTCCTTGCCACATAATCCCGCCAGAATCCGTCCCACCTCGGCAATGTGAACTGGATGTCCACAGCCCACATTCAGGGCCTTGTAATCCACCGCCGGGCAGTCTTTGATGAGGGCCAATGCCTCCACCACATCATGCACTGAGATGAAATCCCTGGTTTGTTTCCCGTCTTCATAGACCACAGGTCTCTGGTTGTTCTTGAGACGGCTTAGAAAGATGGCGGCCACACCCGTGTAAGGATTCGAGAGCGATTGGCGTGGCCCATAGACATTAAAGAAGCGCGTGGCGACTGCCGGGATGGAATAGGTCTTCCCGATCATCAAAGTCATGGCTTCCTGATGAGTCTTGGTCATCGCATAGATGTTGTTCTCGTCATAGGATGCGGTTTCGGGTGTCGCCACCGGGCGCAGGGATTCACCTGTCCGGGGATGGCGTGGCTCCCAGTCTCCTTTCTCCATCTGCTCGATTGGACGAATACCAGGGCGGACCCGTTCACCCGTGCTGGGGGCTTCATACAAGCCTTCCCCATAGCTGGTCATACTGGCTGCCACAACGACTTTCCGAACTGAATTCTTCTCATTCACCAGGATATCGAGAAGGCGGGCTGTCCCATGGGTATTCGTGTCCACATAATGGTCAATCTGATACTGTGACTGTGCCACCCCTACCGCTGCGGCAAGATGATAGATGACATCTGAGCGGCCAATCAGACTTTTGAAAAGGTCACGATCCAGGATGTTGCCCTGGATAAACTCCGCGTGGGGGTTGAGGTGTTCCGGTTTCCCATGAGGATGCACCTGCGGATCCAGGCAATCCAGGATAACCACTTTCTCTCCCCGCTCCACCAGTAAGTCCACCAGAAAAGAACCAATAAAACCTGCTCCACCGGTTACCAGAATCCGCTCGGAAGCCATTGTTGAGAAATCCTCTTGATTCAGAAGTGTCGTTGACAGAAAGGCTAGACTTCCAAGGGCCATCGGACAATCCCTTTGGAAAACCTGCTCGATGTCTCTATTCATATACAAGGTCCGTTTCCTATAATCCAAACGGTGAGGGGAGTTTCTTCACTTGAGCAGATACTGCTTCTGTATACTCCAGAAAAAGAATTGTGAGACTGACTATGTTTGAAAATGTACCCTTGGCGCCACCGGATTCGATTCTGGGTCTGACTGAAGCCTTCAAGAAGGACCCAAATCCGAAAAAGATCAACCTTTCAGTGGGGGTCTACAAAGATGAAAAAGGCGAGACACCCATCTTCAACACAGTTAAAAAAGCCGAAGAAAAACTCCTGCAGTCAGAGAAGTCAAAGAGTTACCTGAGCATCGAAGGGAGTGCCGAATATGGACGAGTTGTCCGAGAGCTCATGTTCGGTGAAGGTCATGAGGTCCTTGCCACGAAGAGAGCGGTGACCGCTCATACACCGGGAGGAACCGCTGCCTTAAGGGTCGCGGGTGACTTCATCAAATGTGCTTTCCCAACAGCAAAGATCTGGATGAGCGACCCAACCTGGCCCAACCATCCGAGTGTCTTCAAAGCCGCTGGCCTGGAGGTTGGAACCTATCCCTATTTCGATTCCGCCACGAACAGCCTGGCATTTGAATCCATGCTGGCCGCACTGAAGAACCTTAATCAGGGAGATGTGGTTCTCCTGCATGGTTGTTGCCATAATCCCACAGGAATCGATCCCTCACGTGACCAATGGGCAAAGATCGCGGATGTGATCGCCGAACGCAAGCTGCTTCCACTGGTGGATTTCGCCTACCAGGGCTTAGCGGATGGGATGCGTGAGGATGCAGCCGGAGTCTTGGAACTTTGCCGTCCAGGCGCGGAACTCCTCATCGCCAGTTCCTTCTCGAAGAATTTCGGTCTTTATAATGAACGTGTCGGAGCACTGACCGCAGTAGCCGCTACAGAGGAAGCCGCTCAAAGAGTGTTGAGCCAGATCAAGACCGCCATCCGTGCCAATTACTCGAATCCCCCCTTTCATGGCGGGGCAATCGTGGCCACCATTCTCGGTGATCCGCTGCTCAAGGCTGAATGGGAACAGGAAGCCACAGAAATGCGTGACCGCATCAATACCATGCGGAAGCTCTTTGTGGAGACGCTCCGAGCCAAGGGTGTGAAAGGGGATTACTCCTTTATCATCCGGCAACGTGGCATGTTCTCCTTCTCCGGGCTCAACAAGGATCAAGTCGAACGTTTGAAGAAGGAATTCGGGATCTATGTGGTTGGATCGGGTAGAATCAACGTGGCAGGCATGACCCGGACCAATATAGAAACGTTATGTGAGGCGGTGGCCAAGGTACTCGCATGACAATCCGTGAAGAAATCACCGCCAAGCGGAGTCAAATCCTGGAGATCGCCGCACGGTATGGGGCGTACAATGTCCGTCTCTTTGGTTCGGTGGCTAGAGATGACGCCGGACCGGAGAGCGATATTGATTTCCTCATCAATCTGGAGCCAGGACGAAGCCTCCTGGACCACATCGCCTTGAAACAGGACCTGGAGAATTTGTTCAACAGGAAAGTGGATGTGGCTAATGAGAAGGGGCTAAAACAACGCATTCTCCAGAACGCGTTGACTGAAGCGGTTCCCCTATGAGAAAGGACCGATATCGCCTCGAGGACATCCTTGAGGCAATTGATAATATCACTCGCCGTACAGAAGGTGGAAAAGAGGCTTTCCTCGATGACGAGATGGTGCAAACATGGGTGATTCACCACCTTCAGATTATTGGGGAAGCGGCCCGGTGCCTCTCCGAATCTGTCCGGGCCAAACGACCCGATATTCCATGGCCCCAGATCATCGCCTTCCGGAACATACTCATACATGAATATTTCGGGGTGGTTTATGAGGAAATTTGGGAAGTTGTGGAAAATCAGCTGACTTCATTACGCGCGTCCATTTCGGATCTTCTCTTTGAGGAAGGCAGTCCAGACTAGTCTCACTCAGATGCCATCATATCCATCTTTCCCCATCCTCCCCCAGCCTGATCCCACCACCTGCGGTCCGACCTGTCTCCAGGCAGTCTACTCCTATTATGGCGATCGCCTGGACCTTCATTCCGTGGTGGAGGATGTGGCTCAGTTGGAGACCGGAGGAACTCTGGCCGTCTTCCTGGCATGTCATGCCTTGCGGAGGGGTTACCGGGCCACGATCTATACCTACAACCTTCAGGTCTTCGATCCGACCTGGTTCCAGGACACGAATATCTCCCTCGTGGACAAGTTACAGGCCCAGGGTAAGGCCAAGAAGCACTGGAAGCTCCGCCATGCCACCAATGGTTATCTCGATTTTCTTGAGTTGGGAGGACAACTCCGCTTTGAAGACTTGACTCCGAACCTGATCGAGAGTTATCTGGCTGACTCCAAGCCCATCCTGACCGGTTTGAGTGCCACCTATCTCTACCGTAGTCCACGTGAGTATGGGACTGAGATGGTGGACGATGATGTCCGTGGGACCCCTTCCGGTCATTTCGTCGTCCTCTGTGGGTATGAAAGTGAAACAGGGACGATCCATGTGGCGGATCCCTTGCAGCCTAATCCGCTCTCTGATAGCCACATCTACGGCATTGCTGTGGAAAGAGTTATCTGCGCCATCCTGCTCGGTATTCTCACCTATGACGCAAACCTGCTGATTATCGAACCGAACCGCTGATTGATCCCATGTCGATCCTTTTCGTTGTCAACAAGCCGCGTAACTGGCCGTTGAATGTACCTGGAGTCGAGGTGGTCTCCGCTCGGGAATACCTGACCGAACCACGTTTCCCGCAAAGCCGCAAAGTCAAGGTCTTCAATCTGTGCCGCTCCTACCGTTACCAGAGCCTGGGATACTATGTATCCCTCTTGGCCAGTGCCCGTGGCCATCGTCCCCTCCCCAGTATCGCCACTATCCAGGACATGAAATCGGTCAGCATCATCCGGCTGATGTCTGAGGAGTTGGAAGAGCTCATTCAATCTTCCCTCCGGCCAGTTCAGGGAAACAGTTTTACGCTGAGTGTCTATTTCGGACGGAACCTTGCAAAACGCTATGACCGTCTGAGTTCTCAACTTTTCAAGCTCTTTCAATCGCCACTGCTCCGTGCTGAATTCGTTTATGAAGATGCCCAGTGGCAACTCACCAGCATCCGTCCAATTCCCGCTAATGAGATCCCGGAGAACCACCGTCCCTTTGTCATCGAAGCGGCTACAAGGTATTTCGAGAATGGCGGTCCCAGCACTGCACCCAGGAAATCCCGCACCCGTTATGATCTGGCGATACTCTATAACCCTGAGGAGAGAGATCCTCCATCGAATCCCAAGGCGCTGCAACGATTCATTCGGGCCGCTCAACGAGTGGGCCTTGCAGCCGAGTTGATCGAAAAAGAGGACTATGGACGCATCCCGGAGTTTGATGCCCTTTTCATCCGGGAGACCACCAATGTCACCCATCACACCTACCGCTTCGCCCGCCGTGCGGCCGCAGAAGGACTTGTTGTCATTGATGATCCCATTTCGATTCTGCGGTGCACCAACAAGGTCTACCTTGCGGAGCTGCTCGACCGTTACCACATCGCCACTCCAAAAACACTCATCGTCCACCGTGGCAACATCGATGCAATCCACCATGAGATCGGACTCCCCTGTATCCTCAAGCAACCCGACAGTTCTTTCTCCCAAGGGGTCTACAAAATCGAGGATCCAGCGATGCTGGATTACCGTCTGGATGTCCTGCTCAAAGAATCTGACCTGATCATCGCACAGGAGTTTTTACCCACTGACTTCGATTGGAGGGTGGGCATCCTGGACCGCCAGGTGCTTTATGTCTGCAAGTACTACATGGCTCCCAAACACTGGCAGATTCAAAGAACGGACACTGTGGGCAAAACCCACTATGGACGTGTCGAAACCATGACCGTGGAAGAAGCTCCTCCACTGGTAGTCAAAACAGCGCTGCGTGCAGCAAACCTGATCGGCGATGGGCTCTATGGAGTCGACCTGAAACAGGCCGGGCACAAGGTCTATGTCATCGAGGTCAATGACAACCCGAGTATCGATGCGGGATATGAGGATCGTGCTCTCAAAGAAGGTCTCTACACGGAAATCATGAGTGTATTTCTTGCGAGGATCGAGCAGAGCAAGCAACCTGGCCGGCGTGATGACTGATCCCTCCAAACCCCTCAGCCTCTTCGATGGATATGGAGTTGAGATTGAGTCCATGATCGTGGACTCGAAAAGCCTTGATGTCCGTTCCCTATCTGATGAAGTACTCAAATCGGCCGCTGGTGATTATGTTTCTGAGGTCGAACTGGACGGCTTCTGCTGGTCGAACGAGCTGGTTCTGCATGTCATCGAGGTGAAAACCAACGGGCCCCGCAGAACTCTGGACGGACTGGGCGGGGAATTCCTCACACAATTCCAAACCATCAACCGTCTTTTGGCTCAACACGGTGCTCAGCTCATGCCCACCGCCATGCATCCCTGGATGAATCCCGATACGGACACCCGTTTGTGGCCCCATGAAAACAACGAGATTTATGATGCTTATAACCGGATCTTCAACTGTCATGGACATGGATGGTCGAATCTTCAAAGTGTCCATCTGAATCTACCCTTCGCCACTGAAGAGGAGTTTGTCCGTCTCCATGCCGCAATCCGGCTGGTTCTGCCGTTGATCCCCGCTCTTGCCGCAAGTTCTCCCCTGGCAGATGGCCACCCCACTGGCTTCCTCGATTACCGTCTTGAAGTTTATCGCAAGAACCAGAAACTGGTTCCCTCTGTTACCGGCCTGGTGATCCCCGAATCCGTCCGTTCCATTGAGGAGTACCGGACTGAGATCCTTGAAACCATGTATCGCGATATATCCCCTTATGATCCTGAGGGGATCCTCCAGGAAGAGTGGCTCAACTCCCGTGGTGCGATCGCACGCTTTGAACGCAACACCATTGAGATCCGTGTAATTGACACCCAGGAATCCCCGCTCATGGATCTGGCTGTTGCTCAGGCTGTGGTAAGTGTCATCAAAGCCCTCGTGGAGGAACGCTGGTGCTCCATCAAAGACCAGTTGTCCTGTCCAACAGAGCCTCTCTCGGAGCTCTTAAAAAAAACCATCCGGCAAGGGGACTCCTGCCTGATTGATGATCGTCAAATCCTGAAACTTTTCGACACGACCCAACAACAGCCAATCGAGGCCCGACACCTATGGAAACGTCTGCTCGAAGATTTGGGCGCCCCCGTGGAAGACGGCCCTTTATCGATCCTGTTTAAGGAGGGATGCCTTGCCAGGAGAATCCTGGCTGTTCTGAAGACAAATCCGGTACATCAAAGAATCGCGCAAGTCTACCGGCATCTTTGCGACTGTCTGGAGAAAGGGAAAACTTTTACAATGAGCTTTACCGGGAGCTTGTAATGGTACCTCAGTTTGGATCAAGCTCCCGTTCCATTGAAGACACCTGCCACAACCAAGGACCCCTCACCATGAACCAAAAGTTTTCCGGGGGTAAGTCATACTTGATATTGACTTGCGAACATGCAGGAAATCGTGTCCCCAGGGAGCTAAGACACCTTTTTGAAGGAAAAACCCACCTGTTGGAAACCCATCGGGGATACGATCTGGGTGCATTGTCTCTCGCCAGCACATTAGCCAACGAATTCAGAGTACCCCTTTTCACTTCCGTTTATACCCGCCTGGTCTGTGATCTGAACCGAAGCGGCCACAATCCAACGCTTTTCTCCGAATTCACAAGGAATCTTGCCCAAGCGGAAAAGGAAAAGATTCTGAAGACCCATTACTTTCCACACCGGCTGGAGGTTGAGGCTGCTATTCAACGGCATCTGAAACACGAAGGACTTGTCATTCATATAGGAGTCCATACCTTTACTCCCAGTTTGGATGGTCGCCAACGTAAAACTGATATGGGTTTCCTTTATGACCCTCAACGGCCTTTGGAAAAGTTTTTTTGTCTGCAGTGGCAACGCTCCCTTCTGGATATCGATGAATCAATGAAAGTTCGACGTAACTATCCTTACCGGGGAAAGGCAGATGGATTTCCAAACCACTTCCGCCGGATCATTCCGGAAACCTCGTATATTGGAATCGAGCTGGAGGTAAACCAGAAGTTCTATTTAGCGGGACGAAAGGAATGGAACCGGATCAAGCGAGCCCTGGTTGAAAGCCTGCGGACCACCTTGAAATCGAGACTTATTTGACAGTTGAAAGGGTTAACGATATTGTTCATGTCGAAGGGTTGAGAAGACCAACTCTCTGCTGATTGGGACTGAAAAGAGAAAAGGAGTTACCCTCATGCCAGCATGGGCTTATCGCGCCATGGATCGTTCGGGTAAAGAGATCCGGGGGCAGATCGAGGCATCCACCGAGGAGTTGGTGATCGATCGATTGCGCGGGATGGGGTATTTCCCCACCGAAGTGAAACGTGCCAAGGCCGATCTGGGCAAGGTGGCTTTGGAAGACATGCCCGGCCTCAAGCAGATCATGATGGTCATCAGCCGGGGCAAGGTGCCTCTCAAGCAGATGATGCCCTTCACCCGCCAGCTGGCCGTGCTGATTGGAGCCGGTCTCCCCTTATTGCGTGGCATCCGGATTCTTGGTGAACAGTGCGAGAACGCGAACCTCAAACGAGCCCTGTTGGGTATTGCGGCCGATATTGAATCCGGAAATACCCTTTCCGAGGGTATGGCCAAGTTTCCCCGTGTCTTTGACCGTCTGTTTGTCAACATGATCCGTGCAGGAGAAATCGGAGGCGCCCTGGAACAGGTGCTTGACCGTCTGGCCGTGTTTGCCGAGAAATCCTCGGCGATTCGCAGCAAGGTCAAGTCCGCCATGTGGTACCCGATCTTCGTACTCGGTATCGCCGGTTCGATTCTCGCCGGTATTCTGATTTACATTGTTCCCCAGTTCACCGGGATTTATGACGAGCTGGGTGTTGAGCTACCCGGCATGACCCAGATGCTTATCAATGCCAGCGATATCGCTATCAACCGTTTTTGGGTGGTCATTCTCTCGATTGTGTTCATCATGATTATCTGGAAGTTTCTGAGAAAATATGAGTGGGGACGGTTTGGGACAGACACGTTGCTCCTCCGTTTGCCAGTCATGGGCAAGATTCTTCAGAAAGCAGCCGTAGCGCGTTGGTCGCGGACTTTTGCGACCCTGTTGGAGGCGGGTGTTCCGATCCTGCAAACCCTGATGATCGTCAAGGACACCAGCGGTAACGAAGTCATCTCCCGCGCGGTGCTCGAGGTTCACAACTCCATCAAGGAGGGTGAGACCATTTCCGACCCGCTCAAGAAGTTCAGCATCTTCCCTCCCCTGGTCACCCACATGGTGGCGGTGGGTGAGGAGACCGGTGCTATCGACACGATGCTCAACAAGGTGGCCGAGTTCTATGAGCGTGAAGTCGACGACGCGGTGGATGGACTGGCCAAGTTGATCGAGCCGCTGATGATCGTGTTCCTGGGAGGCATCATCGGTTTCGTAGTCGTGGCACTCTATCTGCCGGTGTTCAGTTTGGTGGACGCGATCGGGAAGTAAGAGTTGCCCGATCTACCGTGGTGTAAATGCAACAAGTGGAGGACAGCAAGAATCCCTCATTGAGGGTGTGCCGCTATCCATTCCAGTAATTTCCTTTTGTTGTCTTCCTGAGCACGAAGACGATTCGCAAGCCGGTCTTGGTTGCTGAGCTCGAGGGCTGCCCGATCCACCATCTGACGGACCTGTTGCTTCATCTCACTGGGTCCGTGGCTGCCTTCAATTTTCTCAACACCCTTGAGAAACTCAGGATTGAGGACATAGCTGCCCGATGCGTCTTGGACGAACCGGTCCAGAGTGAAGAGCCCTCCAAAAGTAAGCACCGCCGCGGAAATGTACTCCTGGTTTTGATTTGTTGCTTGTCGATCGATTTGATCCAGCACGAAATCTCGGAATCTTTTGTGAAATTCCTCGCGTCTGGTTTCGTCTGCGATCCCATAGGAATAAGCGGAGTTCCGGAAACAATCCGAGATTGCAATCATTCCGAGATACTGTTCGAGAGAATCTAGCTTCCGGAAGTAGATGAGGGATCCACTCGCTCCTTGAAGATTCACAATAGCCTTAGCAGCCAAGGACTTCACCCCTTCCACCTCACCTGTCGCACTGAACACATTCTCCACTGAGTCGAGGACTTGCGGATCCTTCGGTCTGAACTGTCCGATCACTTGGAGAATAAGGTCTTTCTCGGGCCTGCCAAGCTTGGAATTGGAGAGATCCTCTGATAACCGGATCATAACTTCACCAGTCGTATCACCGGGTTGTTGAGCCAGACCTTTCATACACATTGCAGCCACTTCGGATTTCAACAAACCTCTCAATAAGACCCGGAAAACCATCGTCTCCGAAAAAGCCGCCAGTCTCGAATCGGATACACACTTGATGAGGATTGCATAAGCCTCTTTGCTTCCCTCAGGATTCATTTCTCGATGAACCATGGCCTGTTGCTCAAGCGCGCTTGAGATGGCTTCGGCGGTCTCCTTGGATGGTTGATCAGAAAGGAAGTTGGCTGCTTCTGATCTTTCAGTAGGATCCTCTGCCTTGAGTAGACACTCGATCGCTTGTTGAAGCGCTGGTCTGTCACTGCTGGACAATGATGCGGCAACCAGGAGAAAGGCGGGGCTAAAGAACAAACTCAAACTCCGCGTATAGAACTCTTCCATCTGAAGCGACATGGCCATGATTCCAGTCCACATCCCCCACCGTGAAGTACCCATCCCACTCCCAGGTATCCCAGAATCAGCTAATTACCATTAAGGCAATATAGATGGACATTCCGAAAACGTCAATCAATTATATATAGAAATAACGGTAAACGGATAAGGAGATTAGGTAAATTGAATTTAAGCCTAGAAAAACCTGAGAAATACGGCTCAATAAAAAAGAAAGGATCCCCTCCTTCGGCTGATTGGTTGTATGTCTGAGTCTGCTTGAGTAATCTCGCTGATAAGGTGACCAAAAATGATTGAGATGGACCTGGGCAGGAGAGACGGCGATGGATCGACGTGATTTCGTAAAAAAGGGGACCCACGGGATTGCCTTTGGCACATTCGGGGGGCTGACTTTTTCAGGAGCGGAAGCCAACCAAGGGATTGGTGTAACCCCTGCCAGGGGGGTTCCTGTTCCCTCACTCCTGCGGGACTACACCGAGGAAGACCACCGGTGTCGTCTTCTCAATATCGCCTTCTGTACACGCTCTATACGGTCTTGCATGAGGAAACACCTCATCACCAGTTATCTCCCGGCTCAGTGCTGTTACAACCTGGGTGAGTATCCCAGTACCCAACCTTGGGATCCGGGCGAGTATGATGAGCAGGAGCTGGACCGCCTGAAGGACATCGGCATCCAGGTTTTACAGGTGTTCGATGACTGGAATGACTCGCTCCGGCTTTTCGGGGGCGACAAATACTCCGCGGTCAACCCACGAGGGTACCATCGTTTCATTGATATGGCTCACCAATGTGGGATGAAGGTCTTGACCTATACCTCAACCTGTTT
This sequence comes from uncultured bacterium, assembly GCA_964481775.1. Lineage (GTDB taxonomy): Bacteria > Hinthialibacterota > Hinthialibacteria > OLB16 > OLB16 > OLB16. The sequence goes on from CAYZUX010000046.1 coordinate 13,498, forward strand.
CATTCAGCGTACTGATCCGGACTTTCGTAAAGAGTGGTGCCGTGAAGGCGACTACCTGGAAGTCGGATACTGGAATATGGCGCGTTGTTCACCCGCGAGTCCCGGGTGGCGTGCGTTTGTCTTGAGGAAGTTCACCCGGATACTGGATGAGTATGGGACAGATGGCATCTACATTGATGGTGGATACCTTGCCAACCAGTATTCCGCGAAACAACAAATGCCTCCCGCCATGGATGAGGTCCAGGCATTTGAAGAGACCCCTGAGTCTGATGGCGCCTTCACGGACCTGCTGGCATTGATCTATGCCGAGGTGAAACGTCGCGGTGGAATCGTTAAATTGCATGTCAATGGTGCCGATCAACCACAAGCCCAAGGGCTGAAGACCTATGATTATCTGTGGGTGGGTGAGGGAGTCACCCAGGCGGACCCCCTGCGCGAGGCGGTCAAGAACTATTCACCTTATGTGGTTCCCTGTCTGGATATGGGATTCACAACCATCGAGAACGAAAATGAGCCCTATCTCCACTCAATTCCATACATGCAGTTCCCCGTGACCATGGGGGGACGTATCTTTACGGGGGAACGTGGGATGGTTCCCGGTGTCGTATACAAAGATGACTTCTGGCTCAAGCGTTGCCGCGATGCCTGGAAACAATACCAGGAGGATCCCTCGAAGCTTTACGCTTACAGTGCCTGGGATGATGTTCCTGGAAATCCCAACACACGGGCAACCTACTCCCTGTGGTTGAAGCGGTACCTTCCATTGGTGGAGGAGGGAACCTGGGCTTGGCTCGAACTGGGAGAATCTTCCCTTTTTACATCCCCCCTTCCCAGGGAGATGGTGGTTTCAGTTTTCGCCAATCGTTCCCTGCATCTGGTATTGGCCAATTACAGCCACTCCGAGGCAGAGGTTCAAACTGCTGAGTCTTACCAATCCATCATGGAGGAGAAGCCGGTGGCTCAAACATCTTGGCGGATCCCTTCGCGGTCGTTGTTGATTTTGAGGAAACCCATATAAGGGATTGAGGATTGTTTTCTTCCCAGGGCTTGAGTTCTCCTGACAGAGATTCTCTCTCAGTGTCATGTACGAGTCACCCTATGTTATGCTTTCCATACTTTCGGAGTGGTACCTCCTGGAAACAGGCAAGCTGTGAGGAACATGGAAAGTCCATTACCGGCGAATCAGGCTGATCCCTCGGATGTCCAGAAGATCCTTAAGGCCCTTTCACATCAGGCGGATATTGCCTTGAACATGATGGTGGGTCTGGGGGAATCCCGTTTGGAGATTCAGCCAGTTCCACTTGATTACCTCAATCGAACCTGGGATTACACAGGGATGGTCCATACCGTGGGAGCGCTGAAGGTTACGGTAGGATGTGGGCTTTCACTTGCGGACGCCCAGTATCTATCCGCGCACATGTTGGGGATGGACATCACGGATGAGGAGTTGGTTCTGGGGTGTCTTCAGGAATTGCTCAATGTGGTTCTTGGGGGAGCGATAGGGCGAATCTGTGAGGTCTCCCCAGTCAGGATGGGATTACCACGGATGGGACGAGCCAGCCAGCTGAGAGATGGCCCCGGCCCTGACGCTGGTGAACCTCCTGACACGAGTGTTATCCTCCATTTGGCCTGCAGTGATGTCCACCTCGATCTGTATGTCTCCATAGACGGTACACCTTGCGACGCATGAGCGTTCGTGGTGAGGCCCCGGTCACTTGACCACCATCATCACTTGTTGTTTCGAATTTCAAGTTTTTGGGCAATGATCGGGAGGTATTCATCAATCTCCTTCTGCAGTATCTCGAGCTTCGCTTTCAGCATATCAGATCCATGTGAAAAGGTGTGGTCTCCTCCGAAATAGAAGTCCAAACGCATGTCAGCCTCCATGACCGGCAGGGCCTCCCTGGTGTTCAACAACTCATCCTCAAGCACTTCTCTCCATCGACTCCAAAGCTGTTCTGCCTCGATCGATTGGGTTGGAGATATAACACCCGCATCTGCCAGCACCCGGAGACGGTCTCTTAACTGGCAGGATTCATAAAAATTCGCCTCAGTTCGCGCTGTGTGGTAAAACCACCGGATCGGGGAGGCCTCCGCAAGGAAGGTGAGCTGATGACGTTCATCAACCAGAGGCTTGGCCAGTTCTATTTCTTTGACCGCTTGCTCAAGAAGCGCCTCCATCTTCCGGTACATGGCGCCGAAGACAGGGACATTCCCGGTCGGTGAGACCACGAAGGTGGGACGCAGTTTGACTCCCTCGCTGTCAGTCATCTCCGCCATGAACAGATAACGTCCAAAAAAGACCTCCGGGAGTGGAGCCTGGGGGTCGGCGCACATGGGTTGACCCGGCCCCAGATAGTAGGGGCCGGTGTAATAGGAGGGGAGTTCAGGGGAGAAAGGAATCGCTTCGGATACCAGCGCCCATGCTTTACGCAGGTGAGAACTCGCCTGCCTGCCCGCGATACGTTGCGCGAACAGGTTCAGAATCTCTTCCTTGGGTTCTACTGGATCCCACCAGAAGAAGCGGTTGAGCTCTGCCGCGCTGCTCCCATAGTTGGGCCTGAAAGCAGGAAAGACCCAGGCCCCATTCCCTCCGCAGGATGCTAAGGCTTCGGCACGGTCTGCCCAACGGTCCATGCAGGGGATATGGGGAAGCCGTGGTGCCTCGAATCCAAGTTCCGGCTCGCTCTTGAGAAAGATGGGAATCCCCCGCGCCTGACATGCGGCAATCTGCTGTCGTGCCCTTTCTCCGGGGCCGATCAGGTCGATGCTGTAATCCCACAGGTGTTTCCGTACTCCCTCCGGTTTCTCGACAAATTCATCCTTCTCGATCTCGGTGAAGATTGCGGTTCCCGGATTGAGTTTTTCGATGAGACCGGCTTGGGCCTTGTCTTTGGACCAGACATGCTCGGCAGAATAGGGCCAGGCCACTACCAGCGCATTGGGATTCACACGCCTTGCCGCCTCCGCAAGGTTGTTACACAGATTGGCCACTACGGTTTCTGCTCCAAGTGGTTCACAGCGCTTGCAGTTGGTATGCCCCTTTTCGACGCCAAACGGACGCATATAGCAGTGGTAGAAACCCTCACCACCGATAATCAGGGTGATTCCTTCCAGCCCGGGAACCTCGCGGAACAAACCCTCCACGCTTTCGGTCAGGTATTTTTTGACTAATGGATGTTCTGTACAGAGGACATATTCTCCATCAGCTCGCCAGGTAAGGGCGCCACGGATCTCTGGGTGTTTCTGAAAGACCGGATGGTCTTGGGGGAACTTCTGCCGGATATCAACGAAGGCGAAGGTTTTCAGACCATACTGCCTGGCCTTCTCGACAGCAGAGCGGGTGGCTTCGAGGCTTCCGGGGATACGCCGTTCAACGAGTTCAGGGATGGCATCACTTGTTGACAGGGCATACAGGCTTCCTCCCCCTGCGAAGACCGCGTTATATCCCATGAAAACCAGATCCCGGAAGGAGCCCATATGCGGTACTGCCCCCAGGCGGACCGGAATTCTTGGAGAGAAATTCCGCTCACCCTTGAGGACATAGGGGGCTTCTCTGAGCCCCATCTCATGGACCAGTCTGACAACCCCATCTCTGAGTCCTTCCGGGTCGTTCCCCTGGATCCCAATCTCGTCATCCTGGACCTTGAGTGTGAAAGATCCAGGCACGGGTGACATTCCTTTTCCCCCGCCGGAAAGGTATATCCTTTTGCCACTCGCCTTATCTTCTGAGGGTTCATCTGAGACCAACACCCTGATTCCCATCCGTTGATCCAGAAACTCCGCCAGATGACCTGCCATAAGGCTGATGAGTGGACTTGATTTTTTCGCGACAACAATCCTCCAGTCCTGAGTAACTTCCACTTCGCCCAATTCAGGTTTTGCCTGCTGATCCCGGCTGAAACGAGAAAAGAAGTCCTTGGAGAGGATCGAGAAAGGGCATTGGTTGTAGGCTTCTGTGGACTCCCTCGATAACCGGGCCCCGATTTCCGCCAAGGTCTCGGAAGGAAGCATCTGGGAATGGGCATTGCTATTGGGGCATCTACTCCAGAATGATTCGAGGACAACTGAGACTATCATCGTTGAAATCACTATGGACTTGGACACTGACCCTATCCTCCTTTACATTCTCTGGATTACCCAACAACCTGAGAAGGGTCCCCCACTGGGTCCATCTTATTTAGAACTGAGGGTTTTCCATTGAACTGGATCGTCATTAAGTGGAAACGTTTCCGCTCACGGCTCAGGACTCTGATCGGCGGACAGTCCTTCCTGTGTGACAGCTGCAAACTCAATTATGGGAGTGCCTGCCGTCGACGGGAACGTCCCAATGCCATTATCTGCGAAGATTACCTTAGAAAATACTGACACGTGTTCCCTCATGGTCCACATCCAGGATCAGGGTTCTACAGGAACCATTGCCGGTCTTATGAAAAGTTTTTTCCATCGCTTCTGCCACCTCTTTCTCATGGTCTGAAGCGAAAGCGGCTATCGCTGTTCCCGCTCCAGAGAGTGCTGCTCCATACGCTCCCGCTTCCCGAGCTGATTCCATGACCGCCCTGAATCCAGGCATCAGTGGTTCCCGGTAAGGTTGGTGGAGCCGGTCAGCGAGTGAGCTTTTGAGGAGTGGATAATCTCCGGTGGTGAAAGCGGTTACAGTCAGAGCGGTGTTCTGAAGATTGATGATTGCATCTGTCATGGAGACTGAGTCAGGCAGTAAATGCCGGGCCGCTTCGGTTTTGAGCGATGTTTTTGGAATGAGCAGGACTAGGCGGAGTCCCGGAGCGGGTTGGATTTTTCTCACAACCAGATCCGGGCTTGAACCTCCACACACCACCAACCCTCCCAACAGGGCAGCGGCTACATTGTCGGGATGCCCCTCATCTCGTGTGGCTATTTCCAGTAATTCCAACTGGCTCAACCGGTTCCCACACCAGTGGTTGGCCGCCACCAAAGCACCAATCCTCGCTGCTGCGGAACTTCCCAATCCCTGCATGAAGGGAATCCGGTTGGTACAGATCATTCCAACCGGTGGGGGATCCTCTCCCTGTTGCCGGAAAAAGGCCTCAAAGGTACTGAGAATCAGGTTCTTGTGGATCGATGACTCTTCTGAACCCTCGCCCCTGACAACCAGATAGGTTGACTCGCATGGTGAGATCTCGATCTCGTTGTAGAGCGTGAGTGCAAGCCCCAGGCAGTCAAGCCCGGCGCCCAGATTAGCTGTTGTCGCGGGGACAGTGACCTTGAAACGTGAGGAGTCCATCTACACAATACTAGCCTAATGCTTCCCTCGAGCAAGCCGGGCTTCTCCGAAGGGAAAAGAAAGCTTTCCATAAAGGTCTGAGCAACCTATGTCATCCAGTCGGATAGAGCTGTTCCGGAAAGCGATTGAGCAGGATCCTGCCAATGAGCTTGCCCGGTTTTCTCTGGCCAATGAACTTTGTGAAGAGGGGCTGTTCGCTGAGGCACTACTTCATTACGAAGCCTGTCTGGCTGCCAATCCGGGCTGGATGCGTGTCCATATTCAGATCGGGAAGTGTTGCCTGGAGACAGGTTCTTTGCAACGTGCCCGTGAATCTTTGGAAAAGGCTAAGGAATTGATGTCCCAGAAGGGGGACTATGAAAACCTTCAGGAGGTTGAAGACCTTTTGGAGGGTTTGGAGGATTACGAGCAGTGAACTGGATGATGCATGTTTGGTTGGTTTGCCTTGTTACTGTGCCGACTTTGCTTGGAGCAACCGCAAGCGAAGACCCTGTAGTGGCAGAAGGAGCCTGGGGAAAGATCACCCAAGCCCAACTTGAGTATGCACGTGAGTCTTCTCCTCCCGGGACCACCGATGAAGCTCTTATTGAACAGATGGCAAGGGATTTCCTGGGAGCACAAAAAGCGCTTGAAAAAGGAATCGACAAGGACCTTTTAACCCGTTGGCGCCTATGGTCTATCGATCAGGGGGTGGGGGGACGGCAGCTTTATGAGAACCTCGTCGCCTCGGTCGTCAAGATTACCACCGAGGAGCTTCATCAGGCCTACCAGGAAAGGATTTCCAAGTACAGAACGCCTGGAAATTTCAGCTTCCGTTATATCTTCTCTGATACCACAGAATGCAAATCACCCGCTGAAATTGAAGCGGTGAAGGCGAAGATCGACCTGGCTCATAAAGAGCTTCTCGCTGACCTGGGGGAGAATCCACAGCGTCCTTGGATTGTCCGGACTGAGAGATTTGTGGAGGTCGCCAAAAAATACTCCGATGTGAAGGGTGAGCCGGGACGAGTGGCAGGTCCCTTTAAGTTTGATGAACCGCTCCAGCCGATCATCAAGGAAACAGCCTTGAGCCTCAAACCCCACGAGGTCAGTCCTGTTTTCTCAACCCGCTATGGCTACGAGATCTTGCGCCTGGAAGACCGCATCCATGACTCCACGACCGCGTTCAGTGTCGCGGCCACATCCTTACGTCATGAGCTCGAGAACGCCGCTAAAATGAAGAAAGGCCGGGACTACATCGAGGCTCTGCGCAACGATAACTCTCGCTACGAAATCTACGAAGATAAACTGGTCCATATGCTCCCCGGTGCACATTTTGAAGTGCCCTCGACCACTGCGGTCGTGAGAGTTGGGAAGAGACTATATGCTCCCGAGGAACTTCAGGAGTTCCTGGAAAATGTTTGCCGGAGAGACTGGGTCCGTGCAAAGGAGAAAAAAGAGGCCATCGACCTGGTGTGGCGTGCTTTTGTTCTTCCCCAGCTCCTTCGAGAAGAGGCGGAAAAGGCTGGCTACACAAACAGTGTCACTGAACAGGCGCGGGCCCAACGTGACAGGAATGCCGTTCTGGCAGGGGCCTGGTTAATTAAAGAGACAGATCTTATCACATCGGCACTTCCGAAACCGACAACTGATGAGGTCCGTGCGGTTTACGAGAAAGAGAAGGACAACTACCGGATTGCCGATCGTTACCTGTTGTCCGTGATTTTATTCCCTATGGATGAGATCAAGAAGAAGGATACCAATCCAGCCCAGATCGAGTTCCTTTACAGGGAAGGAGAAAGCTGTCTTTCTGACATCCTTTCTCAAATCATTAAAGGTGCCTCCCCCGAAGCTCTTGTCAATGCGACTGCGAACGATAAAAGACCTTTGAAATTTGAGAAGAAGTGGTACGGGAAGGGTGTTGGGTTTGGTCACAACACTTGGGAGACGATCGAAAAACTGATGCCGGGTGATTGGACTGAGACTCCGATTCGCTCCGAGGCCGGGGTGAGTATTATGAAAGCTGAACAAATCGAACCGGAAAGAGTGAAGACCTTCGAAGAGGTGTCCCAGACACTTTTCCGAAAAGTGATTTCGGACCGGACCAACTCCATAAAATCAGAACTTATCAAAAAGCTCACAGATGAGGCCCTATCGTCGTTGAAGCGAACCCGGTAAACGGGGCTGTTGTGGCGGTTGGATATCAAGCCTGCCCACCGATAATCTTTGGTATTCTATCACTGGCTCAGGGGATGCCCCTCTGAGCCAGTTCTGTTCTCAATTCTATACCCATTGGCTATGCTCCCAAAATATCATGGGAGAGTCCTTGTATCCACGGCTCAAAGGAAAGTGGAATCCTGTAGTCCAGGTCCTCAAGGGAGCCTTCCTGACAACTGTACTGGTTCCATCATATGCCGCTCCTCTGCTTGGTTTGAAGGGAATCGACGCCTTTCGATACCTTCTAATCATTTCGATTCTGGGAGGAGGGCTCTACCTGACTCGATTCAAAGCCATTTTGTACATTCTGGTTGGAGCCGCGTGTCTGCTCACTTTTGTGGTTCTGTATACCCCTTTGGTTCCGGGGATGACCAGTCTCCTGATGACGGAAGATCCGGTTGAGAAGGCCGATGTGATTGTCGTGTTGGGAACCTACGTAAGTGACACCGGCTACCTGAGCAATGAGGGGATGAACCGTTTGCTTCGCGGTATCGAATTGGCCAGAGCAGGCTACGCCTCCACCATCCTAATGGCAGCCTATGCCAAGGGAAATCCGACCCCGGATCTTGACCTGGCCAACCTGGCTCCTCTTCTTGCGGGCATCAACCTGGTGACCGCAGCCACCTCAGAAAACACATTTGATGAAAGTCAGGCGGTGATTCAATACCTCCAAAAAAGTGGAAACACAAAAGTCTTGCTGGTTACTTCCCCCCTCCATACCCGCCGTACGAAGGCTGTTTTCCAACGTGCTGGAGTCCCGGCCTTGGTGGTTCCCTGTCCCCAACGTGATAATAACCTATCTCGCCTTGCTGAACCACGACATCGATGGGCGGCCTTCTGGAGCTGTCTGTATGAATCATTGGGGCTGTTGGTTTACTGGAGCCAAGGTATAATCTGAACACACAGCCGGGGTTGACACCGGCGAGAGAGGAGTCCTATAAACTCTCTCGTGTGTGTGTTGCTGTGCAGGGAGTTATCATTTGGAAGGCTGTTGTAGGTATCGTTTTAACCAACATCGAGAGTATCACCACAGGTCCAGTTTTTGAAAGGTGAAGTGGCCGCCTTTTGCGTTTTCCCTTTGAGGAGCCAGTCCAACTGACCTTCAGGCCGCCACTACTCCATAAAAGCTTATGGCTTTGTTCCCTTCACCTCAGGTCCATGAGAGTTCTCCCAGCCTTCTGGGATTACGTAAGTCCACCAATCTTCTTTGCAGGATTGGTTGTCAGATACCCGCTTCAGTCTGGATAGCCTATGACATTCTGATCTCTATTCTGGCACTCTGGCTCGCTTACCAGCTTTCTCCCCAAGCAGGACGCCATTCCGCTGATCTGACCCAATACCTTTGTATCGCCATTTCAGTCTTGATTGGTGGTCTGATGGCGGGGCTTTATGAGAAACGCTTCCTGAGGAGCTTCCATGATTATGGATACGCTCAGATTCAGGCTTCACTGACAGCGATTCTGTTATTCATGTTAATGGTCACAATCCTCCTGTTTGGGATAGTGGGACGTTGGATTTTTGTGCTTACCGGACTTTTTATATTTCTGGGGGGATTTGTTCCCCGTCTCCTGGTGCAGTCCCTGATCCGCAAGTTTCCCATGAGGGTCCTGCTGGTTTCGGTAGCTCCAGATAAATCGACGCTTGCTCCTAAACTGAGACAGGAACATTCCATTTTCACTTTTGTCGGATTCTGCTCGGCGGCCCAAAAAGGGAATGGTGGTTATCTTGGGAAGGTGGAAGATCTGAGCCGTATCTGCCAGGAACACCAGGTGGATATGGTGATCATCGGGGCTGGGGCGGTAAAGACACCGGGGGTTCTCCAGCATTGTTATGATGTACTGAGCTTGGGATGCGTGTTGATCGATGAGGTCAGTTTCTTTGAGGAGTTCTATGAACAGATCCGTGTGGATCATATCGATGACAGCTGGTTCTTTTCATCCCAGGTAAACATCAGCAGGCGATTTCCAATCCTTGTGAAAAGATTCATGGATATTGTCCTCGCATCGATTGGGTTGATCCTTTCCGCGCCACTCTTTCCGGTCATCTGGGCACTGGTTCGATTCACCTCGCCTGGACCCGTACTGTATTCACAGACTCGTTATGGGCAATATGGCCGTGAGTTTACGATTTACAAGTTCCGTTCCATGGTCGAGGGAGCGGAACCGGCCGGTGAACAGTGGGCCACCGATGGAGACGCCCGCGTGTCTAAGGTGGGAGGTGTCCTTCGAAAAGCCCGCCTGGATGAGATTCCCCAACTTTGTAACATCCGCAGAGGGGAGATGTCTGTTGTGGGGCCACGTCCTGAGCGGCCTGAGAGTCAGGAACGGATCGAGCGGGAGTTGCCCTCTTTTTACTTCCGCCTGCTGGCTCCACCCGGTCTGACAGGTCTGGCTCAGATCAGGTACAAATACGCGGCCAGCCTGGGTGAGGCCAAGGAGAAGCTTCAGTATGACCTTTACTATATTAAAAACTGGTCGATCATCCTCGACTTCACAATTATCTGCCGGACCATCCTGACCCTGATGCGGGGATCGCGTTGACGAAGACATCCTCACCCCTTGTTTCCTTCCCGTGATTCCTCACAATGGATGACGGGATCAGGGGAGAGTTTCTTAACCGATCCACAAGGAGTAACCACGTGTTTGAAGAACAAAGCCAGAGGGCTGAGGCTCTCTTATCCCGGGTAACCGAACTCGGAGGCCGTCTTTGACATTGCTGGCAAGATGACCAGATTGGCTGAGCTCGAGCCTGAACTCGAAAAGCCGGATGTCTGGAACAATCCAACGAAAGCCCAGGAACTCGGACGCTCCATCAAACGTTTGCGGGATGAAATCACCCGTCAGCGGAATTTGGAGAACCGGGTGGGTGATCTGCTGGCCCTCATCGAGATGTCCGAGGAGGAACAGGCCGAGTCCGAGGGGCCTGAAATCGATCGGGATCTCGGAGAGGTTACCGGCCTGGTGGACAGCTATGAGCTCGAATGCACCCTATCCGGTGAGCATGATAACTGCAACTGTTATTTGACCATCCACCCCGGCGCGGGCGGCACCGAGTCTTGCGACTGGGCCGAGATGCTGCTGCGCATGTACAACCGCTATTTTGAGATCAAGGGCTATGGGGTTGAGGTGATCGATCTCCAGCCCGGCGATGAGGCGGGGATTAAGAATGCCACCTTGTGGGTCAAAGGTGAGTATGCTTTTGGACGCCTCAAAGCGGAACATGGCATCCACCGTTTGGTCCGTATTTCTCCTTTCGACTCCCAGAGCCGTCGTCACACCTCCTTTACCTCGGTCTCGGTGGTTCCGGAGATTGATGATGAAGTCGAGGTGGAAATCGATGAAAAGGAGTTACGGATTGACACCTACCGTTCCAGCGGTGCAGGTGGTCAGCATGTCAACAAGACCGATTCAGCGGTCCGCATCACCCACCTGCCCACCGGCATCGTGGTCTGCTGCCAGAATGAACGTTCTCAGATCAAGAACCGTGCGACCGCGATGAAGGTGTTGCGTTCACGGCTTTACGAACTCCATCTCAAGGAGCAAGAAGAACGTCTCGCGGCGGCCAGCCAGGAGAAAAAGGACATCGCCTGGGGCCACCAGATTCGTTCCTATGTCTTCCATCCCTACAACATGGTCAAAGATCTGCGTTCCGGCTATGAAACCAGCAATGTCAGTGGAGTGATGGATGGGAATCTGGACCCGTTTATCGACGCTTACCTGCGCTGGAGGATATCGGGGACCAGATAATAAGAACAGGGAAGGCATCCTTGCCTTTGATCTTATATTATCCCCCTGTTCATATAACATCTTCTGCCATAATCTCCTCATCTACTGCGGAGCCCGTTGAAGAATGGCCACGATCCCACATCCTTTGACCTTTTCTTGGCCCTTCCTTGGTTCATTTTTTTTGCGTCTGGTTCTCTTCCCAACTACTCTCCTCACCATTTCACTCCCAGTCCTCGCTGATTCCCCCGTCAGCTTGAATTTCTGGGCTGTCTCTGGCTCCTACCAGGATGTGGAGATGTTCAATCGTTTGGCGCGTGACTTCGAAGCCAAAACCGGGATCCATGTCAAAGTGACCCCTTTGGGTTGGGGAAATTTCGAGACCAAGTACCTGACCGCCATGGCGGCTGGAGTGCCACCGGATGTGGGTGTCACTAACCTGGGCGGGCCGGTGGATTATGGGCGTGTCGGCGGAGTGGTCGATTTGACAGCTGCCTTCCCGGAGGAAATGGCCCAATTCAAGGAGGAATTCTTTCCCAACCTTTTAGACGGATTTACCTTCAAGGGGCATTTGTTCGGCTTGCCCGCCAGTGTCACCACCCTCAGCTTGTTCTACCGCACAGACATCTTTGCTCGTCTGGGGATCACCCCCCCTACCACTTGGTCGGAGTTGGATGAAGCCATCCGCAAGCTCGAGGCCGCCGGATATCGTTATGGATTTGGATGGACACGCGGGGACAGTTGGTCGCTCGATCTCTACACCCGTCCGTATGGCATCCCCTCGATTGGCTATGCTGATTCAGGGGCTCCAATTGTCAACTGGATGCATCCTGTCTTTGAAAAAGTGGTCCAACGGGCGATTAAGCTCTGGTACCTCCATGACCTTGGTGATCGTGCCCTGCAGGGCTCCCGCTTCATCGCCCTGTTCAAGCTGGATAAACCAGGCGATGCACTTCCTTTGATCATCGACCTTTCTTTCATCTATAACGCCTTCCCGATATTGGCCCCGGAGATCAATGGTAAATGGGACATCCTTCCCTGGCCCAGGGCCGATGATGGCGAGGAGTTCAACATCGTGGGCGGTACCGCCTATGTCATCTTCCGCAAATCTCCACACCAGAAAGAGGCCTTCGAGTGGCTCAAGTACCTCAACAGTCTCGAGGCCCAGCGTGAGATGGTCCTGGACAACATTCACCGCGGGGAAGATTCGATCTTTCTGGTGTCTCCCATCCGAGCCATGTGGACTCCAGAGAATGACTCTTTCTGGAACCGTCCCGAACTCGAGGGCAGCCGCCGGATTCAGGAAGTCATGGCCCAAGTGGTAGACTCCTTTCACCTCAGTCTACCGGTTCTCGGCGGCCCGGAGGCGGGACGTGTGCTCGATCAGGCCCTGGACCGCATGGGTACCGCCGCGCTGGATGCCCTGACCACTATTGCCGCTCAGAAGCGGATGAGCCGTTGGGAAATCATCCAGGCTTTTGCCCGTGGAGAATATCCCGATGAGTACGCTGACCTTAAACACCGGACTGATCAGGCAGTCAGCCGTGAACTCGCCGCTGTAGCTGATAAAGGTCAGTCCATTCTTGAACGGGAAGCCCGTACTTATGAAGAACAATATGGTGGCATCCTCGACCAGCTCGCTGAGATCGAGAACCAATGGGACTTTCTTCTGATGATGGAGATTGGAGCGGCGGTCTTCTTGTGTGGATTGCTCCTGCTGGTTCTTTTGCTTCCGGGACCGCGAAAGAACCTTGTCTCCTATCTCTTCATCGCTCCACCGGTGATTACCACCCTCATTTTTCTCGTGGTTCCCGCCACTGTCGCCCTATATCTTTCCTTTACTGATTATATGCCTGTCCTTCCATTGGCCACCGCCAAGTGGGTGGGGCTGAAACACTATGTGGATGTTTTAAGGCCCAGTGGCCCAGTCTATGACAGCCTCGGGAAAACTCTCTTTTATGCGGTCGGGATGCTCCCCATCCAGATCGTACTCTCTTTGATCCTGGCCACCCTTCTCAACAATCCGGTGCGTGGCCAACGCTATTGGCGATTCCTCTACTTCTCTCCGATGGTGACCAGTGTGGTCTCGGTCTCGCTCATCTTTGTCGCGCTTTTCCAGGGGGCACGCTATGGCTGGGTAAATGCCGCTCTGATGAAAATCGGAATCCTCGATGACATCGTGATCTTTCTCGATAACGAACGGACCTTCCTCTCTTGTGTCGTGGTTCTCGCGATCTGGCAGGGGCTCGCCTTCAATATCATCATTTTCCTGGCGGGCCTCCAGCAGATTCCGGATCAGCTTTATGAAGCTGCCGAGGTGGATGGTGCCGGTTGGTTTCAAAGGTTCATGAACATCACCCTTCCGGGTCTTCAACCGCAGGTCTTCTTCACACTCATTGTGGGGGGAATCTGGTCGTTCCAGGTTTTCGAGCCGATTTACATGTTGGGAGGGGGCGCGGGGGAGGCCGGCACCAAGTTCGGCCCGAACAATGCGGGTCTGACTCTGGTGCCGCTCATCTATCAGGCCGGTTTCGAGGATTTCCACATGGGCAGAGCCTCCGCGATCGCCTACATCATGTTCGCCCTCATCCTGTTGCTCACCCTGCTTCAGGTCAAAATGCTCCGCAAGGGGAGCACAGTTACATGAAACCAAAAGGAATCGGTCTGTTCCTGGTCTATCTTGCGCTCACTCTCTTCGCCGTGGTGATGGTTTTGCCCTTCTATTACATGGTGGTGACTTCACTCAAGCCGCTGAATGAAATCACCCGTATCCCGATCAGCCTGGGGATTAAACAACCCGAGTTGACCTCCTTTCGGGTCCTGATCGGAGAATCCATGTTTCTCCGTTCAGTCTGGAACAGCCTGGTGATCGCCACCGCGCTCACACTCGGCAACATGTTCCTCTGCCCGCTGGCTGGGTATGCCTTTGCGAAGCACCGTTTCGCGGGAAGGGACCTGATCTTCACCTCGCTCCTGACAACCATGATGATTCCGGGAAGCGTTTTGCTGGTTCCAGGTTTCCTGCTCTTTCGTGATTTTGGCTGGTTGAACTCGTGGCTGCCGCTGATCATCCCCGGCTTGGTGGGGGTGTTCGGGGTCTTCCTGTCACGTCAGTTCATCTCGGGGATTCCAGATGACCTGGTGGATGCCGCGCGGATCGATGGCTGCTCGGAGATCCGCATCTATTCCACGGTCATTCTTCCCCTCTCGAAATCCCTTCTGGCAACCCTGGCGATCTTCACCTTCCTGGGTTCCTGGAACAGTTTCATTTCCCCGCTGATCTTCCTGCTGGATGAGGATAAGTTTACTCTCCCGCTGGTAATCTCCCTCCTTCAGGGACGGTTCCGGGGAAAAGAGAATGTGCAGATGGCCGGCGCGGTGCTTTCGATCCTGCCCGTGCTGATCGTGTTTTTCTTCTTCCAACGCCAGATTGTCGCCAGTCTGGCCAATACTGGATTGAAGGAATGAAACAGAACCTTGTATGAGTTTATCGGAGGAAACAACGGATGAGTCACACCCTCAATGGCAACCAGCCCCTACTCAAACGTTATGAGGGGAACCCCATTATCCCCCGCAATGCCATTCCCTGTTCGAATAGTATCTTCAACAGCGCGGTGGTTCCCTTTGGAAATGAATACCGTGGCGTTTTCCGTGTGGACAACCAGTGCCGCGACATGACCCTCCACGCGGGCAAGAGCAAGGATGGCATCCACTGGGAGATCGAGCATGAACCGATCAGGTGGCAGTGCGCCGATTCGGACATTGCACGTTTCGAGTATGGGTATGATCCGCGCATCACTTTCCTGGAGGGGAAATACTATGTGACCTGGTGCCATGGCTATCATGGTCCCTGCATTGGTATGGGGGTGACTGAGGACTTCACAACTTTCCGGCTCATGGAGATTGCCCTCCCGCCTTTCAACCGTAACGCGGTTCTGTTCCCAAGGAAGGTCAACGGTGAGTATGTCATGTTTCACCGTCCCAGCGACAACGGCCACACCCCATTTGGAGATATCTTTCTGGCTCGCTCAAAGGACCTTATCTACTGGGGGAAACACCGTTTTGTCATGGGCGCCCGCGATGGCTGGCAGTCCACCAAGATCGGCGCTGGACCGGTGCCGATCGAGACTCCCGAGGGCTGGGTGCTGATCTACCATGGGGTGCTGACCTCCTGCAATGGATTCATCTACAGCACCGGCGCGGCCATCCTGGACCTCGATCACCCCTGGAAGGTGATCCACCGCACACGCCGTTACATCCTCGCACCGACCGAGAGTTATGAATGCTGGGGCGATGTCCCCAATGTGGTCTTTCCCTGCGCCACTTTCCACAATAATGCCACCGATGAGCTGCGTGTCTATTATCGCGCCGCCGACACCCACACCTGTCTGGCCACCTGTAAACTCGCTGACTTGATTGAGTTCATTAAGGAGAACCGGTATAAAGATTGAAATTGTGAAGCCAACCTGATCGTCATCGAAACGCGGTAGGTGGCCATTTGTTCATGACGTAGACATCAGTATAACTGAAAACGATGGCCATTATGCCTATCAGCCTGTTGAGAAATCGTCCTTGTGATGAGGTTGTGGATTCCCGCTTTCGCGGGAATGACGATCTCCGAGCAAATTAACTTGTCGCGTCATTCCCGCGAAAGCGGGAATCCACGGTTACCCCAATTTTCAACAGGCTGCTATGCCTCTGATACTGAAACACTCAACGGCTGGTCGGATACCTGGGAGTGGGCTTGGAACTTCAGATGGAAAGGTTGAGAGTTCGTATCTGTACGTAACGATCCAAAATGGAACTGATGATTACCGGACTCCAGTTTACACCTGGGATTTCAGCAGCGATCCTTTCATTACGCCGACTATGACTCCCAACGGTACTCCTCCTCCGGCAACCCCAGTGGAGCCCGCTTATTGGTGGCACTACCGGAACTACCGATCACTCGGTCCGACCTACACTCCAGGCGAGAACTATATCGCGCGAGTGACGCCGATGGGGACGCCAACGCCCAATCAGTATGTGATGAATTTTACAGGGGGAGGACAGTGCGGGGCGTGTAATTACAGTAAGGTTTGTACGAATGCTCCCTGCTGCAACAACTTCTCCGCAGTAGAGATGTATCCCTGCAATGGGGATCCAGGCTGTGGTCCGACGCCGACGCTTCACTGGGTCACGCCGGGTCCGACGCCCACCTACAAGCCCTGTAGTTTCAACAACCACGAGTGCAACCCGATCTGCTCGATTGATAATTTCGAGGGCGGCGAGATGTGGAAGCAAATTTCCACGGTGGGATTAGAAGATGTAGTCGTTGAGTTCGAATTGAAGGCCAGCGGATTGATTCCGGTTCCGCATGGCTACAAAGTACTTGGACAGCCCTATCAACCGGACATTTCTATCCAACCTTCCCTCCAGGAGGCAATTCTTCCCTACAATCGGTGCGTGGATCCAAGGGCGGAGCATTTACTCAGTTGTATCGACTGTTTCATGATTGAGGAAGTGTTCGAAGTGTGGTATACGAGTGACTACAACCCACCTTATGATTTGAACATGTTCCCTACATTCACAGATCCATTAACAAATCCAGGAGGTGGAATCAACAAATGGTTATTGGCCAAATGCATTCCACGAGAAATACTACGGCAACGTTATACGGACTGGACGAAAGTCAAATTGGATTTCTCCATGTGGGATAATACAGATGATAATCCTAATTTCGGTTTATGGTTCAGGTGTCAACTGGATAATGCAAATGATTCAATTCAAGTCCGGAAGGTTATCTTATGGGGAAAGCATAAGACATAAAGAAATGCGAATG
>CAYZUX010000047.1:0-30434 GCA_964481775.1 uncultured bacterium
GGGCAGCATATTGGACCTGTGTCATTTCGCCGTGTGTCAGAGAGCGGTTGATCTCAGGAAACAGAATTCCAGTCGGAGTCTTCCTCCCGACATGATATGCGGGACGGTAGTGGGTCATGAGGTTGATGTAGGTGTCGGGCGAGAGATCACGAGCGAGCCATTCAAAGATTCTGGCTGACTCCTGGATGAGTCCAGGAAGGATCAAGTGGCGGACAAGGACACCGCGCCTGGCAAGACCCTTTGAGTCCAGGTACAAGGGACCCACCTGATGGTGCATCTCGAGGATTGCCTCACGAGCACGTTGAGGATAGTCGGTGGCCGCAGAAAGAGACTCAGCCATGGAAGCCTCCCAATACTTCATGTCTGGCATGTAGATGTCCACAATGCCATCGAGGAGGTGGAGCATTGGTTTGAGATGCTCCAGGGAAGATGAGATTAAGTGGCCTAGGATCGCTGAACCGAAAGCTGGTGGAGATAAGCAAGAGAGAGTGGTGAAAGATGAAACAGGAGATGGATTGGTGGGGAGAACGGACGATTTGCGGGTGATGGAAACTTTTCCGTGAGACAGGGAGAACGAAAAGAATGCCTCGCCTTCGGGGAGGTTGGTGGTGCGGAGGTTGGGACGAGCCGCTCGGGGGTAATGCATGAAGGTGAGATAGGCCTTTGTGCGCGATTCGAGATGCTGAGCGTAGGAGGAGTAGTCTGGGGTGAGGAAGAGGAGGAGGGTTTGCCATTTTTTGCGGGCGGTGTCGAAAGAGCTGCAGGAACAGATATCCTGCCAGGTCTGATGGAAGGTTTCATAATCAGTTGGGGAGAGGTGTCGGCGGGCATTGCGTAACAGATGCACGGTGCAGAGTTGATGGTCGCTGCCGGGCAGGAGGCTGCGCAGGAGCGGTTCCAGGCCAGGGAAATCGTCCGTGACGACCAGCAGGACGCGGGTCAAGCCACGATTTTTCAAAGTCAGAAGAACCTGGCGCCAGCAATCAATGGCCTCGTTGCCCCAGAAAATGCGTGAGCAGAGGATTTCCTTGCGGGCCTCGAGATTGAGGCCAATGACCAGGAAATGGACGGCTTTGCGGACCTGGTCATGTTCATCTTTGAGGCTGACCACCTTAGCGTCGATGTACAGAACGAGCCAATCGGAGGCCAAAGGTCTGGAAAGGAAAGCCTCGGCCTCTTGCTCAATTTCAGTCAGGACAGTTTCGAGTTCCTGGGGTGAAGCTCCCAACCCCATGGTCTGAAGGGTCCGTAGGCAAGCGTTGCCGCCACACCACAGTGAGGGCTACCGCATTGGATCGAGAAGACCTCCTCCATGGGGACCAGTTGTGGTGGCCATATCAAACACTGTCCCCTGTCTTTTCAATCACTTACAACCAAAATCGGGGGGGGGCGGCATGGGTCACTTCGGATTAGCCTTACGGTTGGTGGAGCTGAGGGGGATCGAACCCCTGACCTCAGGCTT
The DNA here is from genome assembly GCA_964481775.1 of uncultured bacterium. GTDB lineage: Bacteria > Hinthialibacterota > Hinthialibacteria > OLB16 > OLB16 > OLB16. The sequence continues at coordinate 1,463 of CAYZUX010000047.1, forward strand.
GCAAAGCCCGCGCTCTCCCAGCTGAGCTACAGCCCCACTCTGGAAAGGGAACTATGATCCGGCCTTGGACATTTCTGTCAAGTCCCATCTCAATCACAATTCCTGAGCCCCCTCCCTTCACTGGCATCAAGCCCTTGACAGGGGCACCCCTGAAGAGAATACATGGTGCCTGTTCTCTCCCGGCACGATCGCGTTCCGGGAGGATAGTGTGATTCCATGTCATCTCACTGGAGGAGGAAGTCATGCCGCGTATCAGGCAATCATTCTGTTATGGACTCTTTGTCGATGAAGGAAGGACGGTTGGGCAGGTTCTCAAGGATGCCGCCTCGATCGGCTTCAAGGCGGTGGAGATCTGGGGACGTCAGCAGGCCCCCTTCGATGAAATCTGCGAGGAAGCCGCCAGGAATGGCCTTGTGGTGGCCAGCATGTGCGGCCACGAGAGCCTTCCGGATGGGTTGAACAAGCGCGAGAACCACAACCGGATCGAGGATGAAATCCTGGCCAGCCTCGAAATCGCCAAGGCCCGCAAGATCCAGGGGCTGATCTGTTTCTCCGGTAACCGGAATCCAGGACAATCCGATGAAGAGGGACTGGAGGTCTGCGCGGAGGGGTTGGACCGTGTGAAGAAGGCGGCCGAAGCGGCGGGTGTCAACCTGAATGTGGAGCTCCTCAACAGCAAGGTCGACCATCCGGGTTATCAATGTGATCATACCGCCTGGGGAGTCGCACTGGTCAAGCGGGTCAACAGTCCCAACGTGAAGCTGCTTTATGACATCTACCACATGCAGATCATGGAGGGCGACATCATCCGCACCATCCGTGAGAACATCCAATATATCGGCCACTTCCACACCGCTGGCAACCCGGGACGCAACGACATGGATCACACCCAGGAGATGGATTACATCGGTATCTGCCAAGCCATCGCGGACTCGGGCTACCCTTACTATGTGGGCCATGAATTCATCACCAAGCGTGCCAGCAAGATCGAGGGACTCCGGGAGGCATTCAAGATCTGCGACCAGGGGTGATGGGCAAGGCCATGTAGGTTGTTCTCACGGATCACGCCTTCAGCCGGATCGAGGAGCGCTTTGTTACACGAGACGAGATCATTGAAGTGCTCAATCATGGCGTTGTCATAGAGCGCTATCCCAATGATGAACCCTTACCCAGCCGCCTTATATGCGGCAAGGTGGGGGGACGTTATCTCCATGTTGTCGCTGCCACGGATGCCGATTTTCAAGTAGAGTATATTGTAACGGTCTACTGGCCAGACCTCGTCAGGTGGTCCAGGGATTTTAAACGGCGGATCAGGGAATGATGCGTCTTTTCTGTAAAGGCGGAATAACGGCTCCTGAACCTCGACCAGCGTCCACGAACAAGGACAGATGGTCATCGTGGTGAAAGAAGTTCCCACTCACATCTGCACCACTTGTGGAGAACGTTACTATGATGACGAAATCGTTCAGAAAGTTGTTGAATTAGTTGATGAAGTGGAGAAGAAAGGAACCCAAGTGGAGGTTGTCCGTTACGCCGCATAGAAGCTAAAATGACGGTAGGCTTGATGATGGAAGGCTCCTTGGCGTCAGTTAATGCTAACCCAGTGGAGGGTGTCCCCTCCCACTCCACTCCAAAAAGAAGATGGGGGGTCCTGTTGATGCCTGTGTCATTCGCAGGACTGGCTCCTTTTGGATTCCAGGTCCTTGCGGTCACACCAATTGGGAATTATTTCCCATCCATCTTGGTTCCATTACTACATGCCCTCTCTCTGTTCTTTGCCATCCTGGCAGGCCTCTCAATATTTATAGCGCTTGGAACCCTCCTGTGGGCACTCATCGTATGGAATGGAAACAAGGCACTTTCCAGCAGCCTGTTGGGCGTGACCATGGTCGCCCCCTTATTAGTGGCCTCCATGTTGGCGGGTGCCATTGGTAGTACTGAAGTTCATTTCAGAGCGCTTGAGAAATTGTCGAGGACTGGGATGGAAGTAGTCACTGCTGTGGGCGAATACGAAAGGCGGTTCGGGCGTCTCCCCGATTCCATTGATGATCTCGTACCAGGTGTTCTCGCTGAAGTTCCAAAGACCGGACTCCCGGCCTATCCAGACTTCGAGTTTATTCGCCTTCCAATCTATGGGGCAGATATGAAGGGAAACCCATGGATGCTGTCAGTCCCATACACAGGCCTTTTCATCTTTCCCCAATTCATCTACCTGCCAAAGAAGAATTACGACGAGATTGAAACTACGGGATATATCGTTGGAGACTGGTTTTATGTGGATGATGAGATTCGTTGGCCTGAACCGGAGATGAGAAGACCCCACGGGGAGGGGAACACCTTTCCTACTCCTCCCCCCGCACCAACCGCAACACCGCCATCGCCACTCCCTCCTTCACCGGCGGCCCCAACACCACCAGGGACTGTCCCGGACTGAAGGGACGGCGGACCTTGCCACCCACCTGAGTCAGAGGAGCCTCCTTCTTGCCTTGCTCACGTTTGAGCCAGGTGACCAGAAGGGACTTCTTTTCCCCTTTTTCCTCAAGACGGAATGAGAAGGCCAGATCTGGGTTGAAATCCACTTGATGCAGCCCGGTCGCGGAGACAGGCAAGGTGGCATCCTTCACCATATTAAAGACACGGAACTTGGATTGCCTGGAGAGTTTTTCCAAAGCGGCCCGCGCCGACTCAATTTCCTTGGGAATGGAAATTTTCTCTCCTTCACCCTCCGAGGCGACCGCGAACTGAATTGACCAATAGGGATGCGTCTTCTCCTCTCCACATGCTGAAAAGGGGATACACAGCAAGAAAAGAACGTGAACTAAGGGCAATAAACCTCTCATTGGGTACGTGGTAAAGCCGTCCCTGTCGCGTTCTTGACCTCATCCTTAGAATAGAAATACACCAGCGCGGTGTTACTTTCCTCATCTTCGATGGTGACTGCATTCCAACCCTCGGCCAGTTCAACCGAAACCGTTTCATCAGCAATCTCATCAGTCTTGAAGAAGTCTGGCCCTAATGGGTCTTCATCACTGAATGAAGCGGGCAATGAACGGCTTGATCCTGTATCCGCCACATTCGGTGCCGATAACGGGGCCGGATTGTCTGAATGATGAAACGCGATCCCCAATATCAGGATCACCACTGCAGCTGCTGCGGTGGCCGGTATCCACCGGAAGGGTGATTCAAAGAAGGCATACACCTGGTCCAGCCAACCGGGCCGTCTGGGATGGTTTCGAGCGGCACGTACCACCCGGGATGCCAGGTCAACTGGTGCTTTGAGCTCTTTGGGGGGACTGTAGGCACGGCGGATGAGATCGCCGAGACGATCTTCTCCATCTCCACGCTCAGGGGGTGTGATCATGATTCCCTCTCCTCCTTTCTCAGGTTTCTTCACCCAGGATCGGCCTGAGTATCTCCTGCATTCGCTTTCTCGCGTAATGGAGCCGTGACATCACGGTTCCAATGTTGACATCGGTGGCCTCGGCGATCTCCTCGTAGGAGAGCCCCTCCACCTCCCTTAGGAGGAGTGTGGTCCGGTGTTTTTCCGGAAGCGATTCCATGGCTTCACGGACTTTCATCTCCAGTTCGAGGTCGGCACTGGCCTCATCCGGGGCGATTCCCTGCAGATCAGCCAGCTCGAGCGGAGGATCTCCCGCTTCTTCTCTCTCCTCGATGGCCTGGTCCAAGGAGAACTCATGTCTCCTCCGTGCCTTCTTCCGGCGGGTATCATGGCAAAGATTCACCACGATCCGGTACAACCAAGTGAAGAAGGCCGACTTCCCCGCGAACCGTCCGATGGACTGGTGAACCCGCAGAAACGCTTCCTGGGTCACATCCAAAGCATCCTCCGGGTCCTGGAGAAGCCCATACGCCAGCCGGAATACCCGGTCCTGGTAGAATCGCACCAACTCTTCGAGGGCCTGTACATCACCCTCTTTCAGGCGGCGAATCCATTCCTGGTCACGTGCCTGGGTTGACACCCCGCCTTCCGTGTTAGACGCAATCGTATTCCGGTTATTCAAGGAATTCTCAACCTATCTCCAGGTACCCATCAATAGGTATTCTTTGGGAAGAGGACGACTGGGATGGTCTGGAGGATGATCTTGATATCGGTCAGTATCGACCAGTTTTCCATGTAAGTGATGTCCATCCGGACCATCTCATCGAATCCCACCGCGTTTCTCCCACTAACCTGCCACAGGCCGGTGATACCCGGCTTGGCGCTCATGCGTGGCATGTGTTGCTCACGGTACATCGCGACCTCATAAGGAACCGGGGGACGCGGGCCTACAATGCTCATATCACCCTTGACCACGTTGAAAAGCTGAGGTAACTCGTCAATACTGTACCTGCGGATGAAACGTCCCACCCGGGTGATTCGCGGATCATCTTTTTCCTTGAAGACCCGTTGCCCGGTGGCGGGATCAACCTCCCCCTTTCCCTCCAGGATGACTTTCCGCATGAACTCTTCGTGACGTGAAGCGTCGGTATCTGAATACATCGAACGGAATTTGTACATGGGAAAAGGACGGAAATCACGTCCCATGCGGGTCTGTTTGAAAAGGATCGGGCCCGGAGAGTCGAGTTTGATCCATAAAGCCACGATCGCCATGGGGATGCCCAGGATGATCAGCGCAGTCACCGCAACCACCAGGTCGAGAATCCGTTTCACAGTCCCGGTAGCACCACGGATCGGATCGACGAACAACTCAAGCAGAGGAACATACCTTAACCGGGTGATATCGACTTTTTTGGGACGCAGCCCGAGGAGGTCCGGAACCACTTTGAAACTGACTTGCCACCCCGTCTTCATCAGGATGGGAAGAAGATCCTTCTGGGTCACGTTCCTTCCTGCAACAAAGACCTCGCGAGCCCCGGTCTGCTTAATCAGGTTGGGGATCTCCGCGAGGCGCTGGGAGATATCCCCCCCATTTCCTTCCAGGGAAACCTGCCGGACAATGCGGTAGCCAATGGTGGGATCTCGCGAGAGTTCCCCCTTGAGCATATCCGCAATGGCTCCATCACCCAAAAGGATAACCGGGGTCAGATTCATCCCCCGTAAACGAACTCTTTTTTGGAGAATCCTCAGGATGACCCGGAAGGTGATACACCCGGTCAGGCAGATCATCCAATCAATGGGAAACACCCTTCTCCCAGCCACGAAACGTTCTTCACCGGTTCCTCCACTTGCCGAGAAGGCCAACACAATCAGTAGAATTGAACCGATGGTGATGGCGCGGAAGGTTTCGATGACATCTTCGAGAATCGAGATCTCGCCCTCCAGACGGTAACCTTCCAGGCGGCTCATGATCAGGAAACGGACAAAGGGGAGCGGGATGAGGATGGTGGCGATATACGGGTAGAAATCGATCCACATGGGAGCGGGCATGCCTTTCCACCAGAACGGGAGGCCTTGGACCTCGGGGCTTCCCCTTTCAAAACCAGCGAACCAGTGGATGTCCTCCAATCCGAAAGTCTCATGGACCAGGATGAAGGCGAGAATGAAACTGAAGAAGAAGATACAAAGGTCCCCGGCAATCACAAATGTCTTGACCCACAAACGATAGGACCTTCTTTGCAGTTCAGTCATGAAATCAGTTTCCCCATGGCCAGTCACCCGTTAACTCTACAGGATCGTGCCACCCCACCGGTGAATTGTAACCAGAATGGATTGTTTATGAAGGGTTCGAGGCGAGGGGATGGGTGAAAAGACCACCGGGATCTAGACAGAAGTGGAAGGGATGCCTTATGGTTCGGGTGAATGAAGAGCGGATAGCTCAATCGGTAGAGCAGCGGCCTTTTAAGCCGTTGGTTCTGGGTTCAAGTCCCAGTCCGCTCACCACTCAAACCCCTTGATTTCATTGGTTATTCTGCTGTTTCTCTCCCATCTTACACGATAGCACTTCCACCCCCATTTTGGCCCCATTCTGACCCTGTTTCTGGAAACATTCCGGACTCAAGACAGTATTTTGATTCTGGAATTATTCACCCTCTCATGGCAACCCCTGCTTGAGAGGTAAAGGCATCGGGGGTGTGGTGCCTTGCATCCCCCCCGGTGCCGTGAATGAGCCTGATAGAGGCGTACAGAGGCGCGGGAAAGGTTTGGACGATGAAAACCATTGCCAGGATTGTAACGCGACTCATAGCCGCTCTATCAGTCTCCATATTGAAGAGATGACCTTTTGGGTCACGAGTCTCAAAAAGAGAACTGAGACTTACATCTCTTTAGCATGGATTCAGTTATTTCCATCTCATCTGGTTCGGGATCACCAAACTCATGAAGGAGCTTGAGGTCCTCGGTAGTCTCCCGTCGGTTCCCAAGCTCCAAGTAAAAGGACCATCGCCACAGTTTGTATCGTGGGTCATTTCCCCCAAGGTCAATAGCGGCCGTTGAAAAACTCGCTATTGTAATGAAGCCGTGGATTCCCCTTGGAGAGTCAAATAAAGCTGTTAGACAGTGAGAGCGGCCTCTTCGAGGACTTCTTCAGCCTCTTCTCCATCTGAACCACTTCCGCGTTGCCCGGTCCCATAGTGGTTGCAGAGCTCCTCCAGGCACATGGTTCGGACCCGAACCAGTTTCTGGTCATCGGCCTGGATTCGTTTGTCGAAGGCCAGGGAGTTCTTGATCCACTCGATGGCGGCAGCTGCGGTTTCGCTGGCTTCTCCCTCCGGCAGGGAATAATAGATCCAGCGTCCATCTTTCCGCGAGTCTATTAAACCAGCCTGACGCAGGATGGCGAGATGTTTGGAGACTGTCGACGGCGCCAGCTGCAGCATTTCGATGATCTGACACACGCACAGTTCACCACCCCGCAAAAACATGAGCGTCCTGACGCGATTCTCATCTGCCAGGGCTTTCGCAATGTGCATGAATTCTTTCATGGTATATTTCCCTTATATCAAGAGGTTGGCTTGGAGTCCAACTCCTGTCTCAGCGGACATGCTTATCCTACCACATGCAGCACCTCACGCGGTACATCCTGCTCAATAGTCCCGTTGACCAGGCGAAGCCGACACGATTCAAGAACCTCTCGGTTTTAGATATCTGGTCGTTCTCCTCCAAACCCGCCAGGCAGAGTGGAATCTGGACATTCGCCAGGGCTATCAGATAAGGAACCAGATTGAAGGTCTGGAACACAAACCCGATCTTCTCCTGACACATCCTGGTAGCGCGCCTGCTTCGAGAGCGGGATGTCAACGGCCTCGTCTTTGCTTCCCGGCTACTCCGTCGGGGGGATCAAACCCACACCCCCAATCGTTATCCTATGAAGAATTAACTGACACTCTTAAGGAGACAAAAATGGCATTGGCAAAGGCGAAGACTTTTCTGGGACTCGCGGTTCCTTTCCTGATGATGTTGGGATGGACCTCCTTGTGTGCGGCGGAATCCCACAATCTGGTCATCGTGATGGATGGGCTGCGTCCCGACTATGTGACCCCGGAGTTGATGCCGAACCTGGAGGCCTGGAGCAAAACAGGTGTCATCTGCCTTAATCACCACTCGGTCTTCCCCACAGTCACCCGGGTGAACTCCTCCTCTTTCTCCACCGGAGCTTACCCCGGCAAGCATGGACTGCTCGCGAACACTGTTTTCTACCCGTCAATCTCCGCCAACAAAGGGATCGATACGGGCAAACGCGAGAACTTGGTGCAAATCGACCAGGAGACAGGCGGGCATCTGCTCACGGTGCCTACCCTCGCGGAATACCTGAGCGAAAAGGGGAAGCGCTTTCTGGCGGTCAGCTGCGGGTCCAGCGGTTCAGCCACGCTCCTCAACCCGAAGGGAGCTGGAGATGGAATTATCCACTTCGAGTTCTCACTGCCGGAATCGAGGTTGGCCGCTGTCATCGAGTCCATTGGCAAGCCCCCCGAGGGAGGATTGCCGAACCTGGCACTCAATCACTGGGCGGTGGATGCCTGCCTCAAGTTCGGATTCGAGAGAGAAGCACCGGAGGTCGTCTTCCTGTGGTTCTCCGATCCCGATCACACCGCGCACAAGGCGGGGATTGGCTTTGCCCTGACCAACCAGGCCCTGCGCGCACTCGATGAGGAATTCGCACGAATCCTCTCCACTTTGGAGGATCGTCAACTCCTGTCCGAGACGAACATCCTGGTGGTGTCTGACCATGGCTTCTCGACCCATACCGGAAAGAAAGACCTGCAGACCTGGCTCATCGATAATGGCCTCAAACGGGACCCAGACTCGGATGATGTGGTTGTCGCTGGCGGGGCGGTCTATGTGAAGGGTCACGAACCAGAGAAGATCCGCAAAATTGTGGAGCTGCTCCAACGAACCGACTGGATGGGGGCGATCTTTACCCGCGCCAAGTCGCCGGGGAGTCCCGAGGGGGAGGTCGCCGGGACACTGTCCTATGACCTGGTGAAGTGGGATCACGAACGTGCAGCGGACATCCTGGTCTCGGCGAACTGGTGGGATGAAAAAAATGACAAGGGTTTTCCGGGGAAGACAGGCCAGACAGGAGCCGCAGGGCATGGAACCTCGAGTCCCTACGACATCCACAACACGCTGATCGCGGGAGGCCCTGCATTCAAGAAGCAGATGCGGAACAGCAACTCCACCGGCAATGTGGATATCGCCCCAACCCTGTGTGCCCTGCTTGGAATCGAGCCTGCCCCCTCCATGCAGGGACGGGTGTTGCGCGAGATGCTGGCCGATGGACCGACGCCAGACATATTGGAGACCGGGGCCAAGACTCATCGATTGGAAGTCCATTGGGATGACGGGTCTTCCACTGGACGTTATTCACTGGAACTGATGGAATCGCTGGTCGAAGGATATTCCTATCTCGACTGGACCAAGGTGGAGCGAAACTGATGGTAGGTTGGGGCTGGCCCCACCGTTTTACCTCACCCCCTTTCACATAAGCCAGAGAGAAGGGAGGGAAGGCCCTAAATTATTCAAGCTCGGCTTTTTGTTTACGGGCCATTACAAGCCCAAAAACCCAGTCCATGAGCACCACACTAATCATCAAAGGGATCACAATGAAATTGAAGAATAAAATGACAAGACCCACCGGCTTTAGAAGGGAAATATAAAGCATTCCGATTTCCATCGTCTTCTCCTCACTTGTAAAAGCAAGGATCAGGAACATCCCACACAGCAAACAAACAGGAACCACCACATCGATGATTAAGATCCCAAGCAAGATTTTTCGAATGGTAGATCTCATATTATATCTAAGTGTAGCCCTGATTGTTTTGAAATCCAACTCTGTGTTCTTCATAGGAGAAGACTTGGGATTGTCATACCCCTGTTCTATGGTATCCGCATGAACAAATTCCTTGATGAATTGAGCGGTTTGTGCCGGGACCATCTCCTGGAGCAGAAATGTCTCCTTGTTCCCAACCTGCGTACCGGTCACCAATGGCTGGAATCGGTGGCTCGTTCTGGCCGGCCGGTCATCAATCTGCAGATTAAAACCCTTCGTGGGCTGGCGATGGACCTGGCTGGGCCGGAGCTTTTGAGGAATGGACTCACCCCCCTATCTAAGCTCGCGGCTGTTTTTCTCATGGAACGAGTCTGGGCCCGATGCCATGGGGGATTGGAGGGATACCTGGCTTCAGTACACCCCGGAACCAGGTTCTTCAGACGGCTTCACCAGTCTCTCCTGCAGATCCGTATGACCGGAAAGCCCAGCACAGAGATCGATCCGGGAAGATTCGAGGTTGACTCCAAGGGGCGAGAGATAAAGACGTTACTCGAGGCCTATGTGGAGGAACTGGAAAAAAACCGGCTGGTAGATGAGGCCGGTGTATACCAGGTCGCCCTGGAACAAATGGAGAAAAACCCTTCGACTCATGAGGAACTGGACTTGGTGGTCTACCCCGAGGACATGGAGTGGAAGGGGCTCGAGAAAAAGCTGATCGAGGCCATCCCATTGGATCAGAGAAAGGTGCTCCCGGTTGATGCTTCAGGGAATACCCCTTCAATGGCTTTCTTCCGGGCAGTGGGGGAAGTCAATGAGGTGCGCGAGGTGATCCGACGTTGCCTGGCGCAGGGGTTGCCATTCGATGAGGTGGAGATACTGGTCACCGATCCCGCTGTTTATATCCCTCTTTTCCATGAGCTTTTTGAAAGGTTGAAACCGGATACTCAAGAAACAGAAACCGAGCCACCACCCCCTTTACCCAAGATCACCTTTGCGGATGGAATCCCGGCACGTTACTCACGTCCCTCGCGCGCGCTTTCAGCCTGGCTGGAATGGACCAGACAGGATCAGTACTTCCAGCCCATCCTGGTCAGCATGATCCGGGAGGGTCTGCTGAATCTAACTGGAGAGCAAGTCTCCTTTACCCGTCTGGCCGATGCTCTTCAGTCACTCCCCATCGGCCATGGGAGAGACCGTTATCTCAAGGAAATCGACCATAAACTCGCTTCTCTGGCAAAACATCAACGAAACCCATTAACTGAAGATGAGGAGGCGGAAACTCCCTCGAAGGATGGGGAATTGGGAAGTTGGATGAAGGACACCATGGAGGTCCTCAAAGAGCTGGTGACCAGACTATTGAATACCTGTCCTCCCAGCAATGCCTCGCCGGGATCGGTTCTGGAATCCGCCAGGTCTTTTCTCAACACCTGTGCGCGTACTGCCGGAGAGCTCGATGCTTACGCCCTCAACGAGTTTACCAAGGAAATCGATCAGGTCATTGAGTTGATGAAGCTTGCAGAGGATGGAACTGTCTTCGATGCCAGAGAGTGGCTGGAGTCATCGAGAGACCTTTCTCTTCTGGGAAGCAGCCCCCGTCCCGGCCATGTGCATGTCTCAAGCCTAACCAGCGGGGGGCATTCGGGACGGCCCCACACCTTCATCCTTGGGATGGATGAGGGACGTTTCCCGGGAGGAGGTACGCAAGATCCTCTCCTGTTGGATGAAGAACGGACCAGACTATCCAGGGATCTTTCCACCGCGGCCGAACGCCTGCAGCGGCGTGTGGAGGGCTTCCATCGACTCCTTTCACGCTTGAGGGGGAAGGTGACCCTGTCCTATCCCTGTCGAGACATTATCCAGGATCGTGATCAGTTCCCTTCCCCCGTGTTGTTGACATTGGTAAATCCTCAAGGGAATGGCGATGGCCTGACCGATATAGAAGCTGTCTCATTCGCTCCCTCCAAATCGGATGGTTGCCTTCTCGAAACTGAGTGGTGGCTGCATCAGTTGGCCTCAGGACCGGTGAATAATGACGCTACTGAAATGGCGGGGGTTCGCTTCCCTCACCTGTTGAGGGGAATCCAGGCCGTCAAAGCAAGAATGGGTGAACGGGTAACCGAATTCGATGGTCTGTTAGGTCCTCAACCTGAAATCGATCCCTGTGGACCATCCGGGCCAGTGCTCTCGGCAAATGGTCTCCAGATGATCGGCAGGTGCCCACTGGCATATTTCTTCCGATATGTGCTGCATATCGAACCACCCGAGGAGACCTCTCTCGATCCGGATGTCTGGCTGGATCCCCTGGCTGCCGGGAATCTCCTACACGAAGTTTTCCGGGAGTTCATGGCGGGTTTTATTGGCACTGAGAGGAGGCCTAGTGTCCAAAGTGACTGGGAAGATTTACGGGGGATCCTGGACAAACAAGTCACCCGGGCAAAAGAGCTTATCCCTCCGCTCAATGAGGCTGCATACATCAGACAACAACGAGAGTTTGAAACCATAGCTCGTATTTTTCTGACCGAGGAAGAAAAATATGCAGAAGAGGGATCCCCAATCTATCTTGAAGCCTCCCTGGGAATGACTTCACAAGACACAACCACTGATCTGGATACTACCAAACCCATTTCGATCAAGCTTCCCAATGGGAATTGTTTCCACGCGCGTGGACGGATAGACCGGATCGATAGAACTTCACAAGGAAAAATCCTTATCTGGGATTACAAAACCGGCTCGGATTTCATCTACACAGAGAAAGATATGCCCTACAAGCAGGGCCGCCTGATCCAACATGTCTTGTATCTGGAGCTGGTCCAGAGTGTCCTGAAAGAAGAAGTCGATCGTTTCGGTTTCTTCTTTCCCGGCCGCAGGGCTCGTGGAAACCGAATCACCTGGCAACCCGAAGATTTTTGTGATGGAAGAAATGTCATTCAGATGTTGTGCCAGATTGCTGCAAATGGAGCCTTCCTGGCGACCGACAAGGAAAATGATTGCCGTAACTGTGACTACCGCAGGATCTGTTCCCCCATTGAGGAGAGCAATTTCCGCAGCCAGGTCAAACTCGTGAACCCGGAAAATCAGGAATTGGAACCGATTCGCAGATTGAGGAAGATTGAAAATGACTAAGGCAACACAGTCCGTGCTTCCTGATCAGGCTGCCAGGCATAGCATCCTGCATAACCTGGACAAAACCCTGCTGGTGGAAGCTGCCGCCGGGACCGGAAAAACCACCTGCATGGTGGGACGCATGGTGCGTCTACTGGCTGAAGGCAAATGCAGGATCGGGACTCTCGCCGCAGTCACCTTTACCCGTAAGGCAGCCGCTGAATTACGGGAACGTTTCATGCTGGAGCTCCAGCGAACCGCTGCGTCCACCACAGGGGATGAACACACACGGCTGGCCGGCGCTCTCTCCCGCATCGAGCAATGCTTCATCGGCACAGTGCATTCCTTTTGCGGCAGACTGCTGAGGGAACGTCCCATCGAAGCCGGTGTCGATCTCGAATTCCAGGAGCTCGAAGAGGAGGCCGATGCCATCCTGCGTGAGCAGGCCTGGCGAAACATGGCCGCGCATCTCCATGCCATGGGAGACCCACTCCTGACGGAGCTCGATGAACTGGGACTCGCTATCTCAGATCTGCGTCCAGCCTACGAAATGTATTCCCTCTATCCCGATGTCGAGGAATGGCCCGCCAAACCGGTTCCCCTTCCAGACCTCGCGCCGGTAAAGAAAAAGATCCAAACCTACGTCGATCACATTGAGGAGCTGCTCCCCAACCTCCCAAGCGATGCGGGAAATGATGAACTGATTCCTCTCTATCAAAGAATCCCACGTTTTTACCGGAATACAAACCTGTCCAAAACCTCCGAAGTGATGGAGTTTCTGGGGATATTCCGCAAAGTGAAGATCGTTCAAAGACAGTGGCAGAATAACCAGATGGGGATAGATGAAAGAGATCGGATGTATGCATTCGTGGATAATGTCGCGGACCCACTTCTTTGTCAGTGGCGTGAATACCGCTATGCAACTGTCATGCAGGTCATCGCCCGTGGAGCAGCCGAGTATGAGCGTCTGAAGAGAGACAGTGGTCTGCTGAATTTCCAGGACCTCCTATTGCTTGCGGCAAGACTGCTACGCAACAGGCCGAATATCCGGACCTATTTCAGGAAAAGATTCACCCACATCCTGGTGGATGAGTTTCAGGATACCGACCCGATCCAGGCGGAGGTGATGCTGCTGTTGACCGCCAACGATCCCAATGAATCCGATTGGCGGAAATGCCGTCCCGTACCAGGTTCTTTATTCGTGGTGGGCGACCCGAAACAGTCGATTTACCGTTTCCGCCGTGCTGATATCGAGACCTACAATGAAGTGCGCAAGATCATTCAATCGGCCGGTGGCGAGGTGGTACAACTTTCCACCAATTTCCGGACCATTCCCAGGATCCTGGAGTGGGTGAATGCCGTTTTCAACGAGAAATTCGCCAAAGCAGAGGATTCCTATTCCCCGATGTATGTGAACCTGCAGCCAGGACGGGTAAACGAGGTTGCGGCAGAAAAGCCGTTCATCGCTGTTCTTGAGATTCCCGATCAACTTAGACAGAACGAGGCAATTGTTGAATGGGAAGCGAGACAGATCGCCACGATGATCGAGTCAGCGATTAACGATCAGCAAGCCAAGACGCGTCCCGGGGATTTTCTGATCATCACCTGGGGGCGTAAACATCTGTCGCAATATGCCGAGGCCCTCAGAGAAAGAGGAATTCCGCATGAGGTGACTGGCGGAACCGGGCTCAATGAAACCCATTGCCTGAGGTTGCTTCAGGACTGTTTGACCGCCCTTTCGAGGCCTGATGATCCGGTGGCACTCGTGGCTGTTTTGCGGGGAGAGCTGTTTGGGTTTTCGGATATTCAGTTGTATCAGTTTCGCAAGGCTGGAGGCAGGTTTTGTTTCCATTCCGGGGTACCTCAGTGTTTGGAGGAGGAAACATCGACTGCATTTACAGATGCCTTTGAACGTCTGCGGAAGTATGCCCGTTGGATTCATGCCCTGCCTGCTGTAGCGGCAGTGGAAAAGATGATCGATGACCTGGGTCTACTGGTACTCGCCGCCGCGCATCCGGGGGGCAATGAACAGGCCGGGGCGCTGGCCAAGGCGGTTGAACTACTGCGTTCGCGAGAAACACTCTTCTGGTCATTTTCCACCCTGGTCGAGACCCTTCAACGGCTGGTGGAGCAGGAGGAAAAACAGGATGCCATCTCACTCCTTCCAGCCAGCTCCGATCGAGTCCGAATCATGAACCTGCATAAGGTGAAAGGACTGGAGGCCCCAGTCGTTTTCCTGTCCGATCCCACCGGAAAGTCGGATCATCCGGTAAAACTGCATGTCACACGCCGCAGCGGGAAGGTGTTGGGGTACCTCGCCGTGCATTCCGAACAAGGACCTTACGGGAACAGCAATGTCCTTGCACAACCAATCGACTGGGAGACCCTCAAATCTGAGGAAAAAAAGTTTGAGGAAGCAGAGAAAATCCGTCTCTTTTATGTCGCAGCCACCCGTGCGGGAAGCCAGATGGTGATCACCCAACGTGGTACATTCAGAAACAGAAACTACTGGGACTTCTTTGCGGACCAATTAAATGGGTATCCACGACTCCCGGATTTCGATGAGACCACAATGCAGCAAGTGGAAGAGTTTGAGATTCCCCCTGAGTCCTGGAAAACTGCGGTCAACAATATCGCTCAACATTGGGAAAAGGTGACTGCCGTTACTTACCAAATCGGCGCAGCCAAGGAGCTCTCCCGGACTCCCCATCCCTCTGTATCCAGTGCCGGGGGACTCGGACCAGACTGGGGAAGTCTGATCCATACCCTGCTCGAACTGGCCGTAAAGAATCCTCAAGCCGATCTGCATACCGCCGCCATCGCTCAAATTGAGGAGTATGAGGATCTTGACAGGAACCTTATCCCTTATGCTGTCGAAGTCGTGGAGTCGGTGCTCAGATCAGACATCTGGGCACGTGCGCGAAGGAGTTCCCGCTGCCTGGCCGAGGTCCCCTTTCACATGGTTCAGGAAAGCGCGGAAGGAATACCCTCCATTCTACGTGGCCAGGTGGACCTGGTTTTCGAGGAAAGGGATGGCTGGGTGATCGTGGATTACAAGACAGATCACGCATTGGAGAGCGAGTTACCCGCTCTAGCGGAATACTACCGTCCGCAACTGGAGAACTATGCAACCGTCTGGGAGCAGGCCACCGGTGGGAAGGTGACAGAGCGTGGATTGTATTTCACCACAGCGGGGGTGTACCTGACACTCGAGTAGCGATTTCAATCGTTGAGTACGTTTCCCATGCGAATAAATTCGCTACTCCGGGAACAGATGATTCTCCTGCCCTCCCGCCTGTTGTATCTTCCCCCCAAAGGGAGGCACGCGCTCAATGTATCTCACACAACTTCTCACAAAAATCTCTTCTCTCGTCCTTCTCTCGTTTCTGCTCATCTCAACGCCCTCGGCTCCATCCATGGATTTCGAGGGGCAGTACTTTCATGGCAATGGGGACAAGGAATACCTGGAGTACCTGGACATCTCGCGGCGCATGTTCAGCCCCGATCCCGAGTTTCAGAACATGGCCATGCTTTATAACCCCACCTGGAATGGCTTTGTTGAGGGACCGACCTGGGGAGCCTGGTGGATTCAGAACAGTTATGGCACCACCTTTTCCGCCTTGCCCTACTTCGAGGAGCCCTACCTCACCTTCCTCAAAAACGCTCATGACCTGTGGTTCAGCCAGATGGGAGATGGCAAGCGGGTGGGGGCTAAGGACTGGGTCGCGCCCGATGGCTGCCTGTGCGATGCGGCCAGTCCGGGCTGGATTTATTACAAACAAGGCGATGGAAAGATCGATATCCATGACTGGGGCATGGAGTTTACCGCCGCCGGCCTGCTCCTGCAGGCCGAATTGCTACTGATCGGCCGAGATGCGGCGGAGATCGAGAAGTACCTCCCCATGCTCGAACGTTGCGCTAATTTCATCGAGACAAGGCGTGATCCTGAGAAGAACCTCTTTCTGGCCGGTCCGGCGGGAAACCTGCTCGCGCCGAGTTATGCCGGCTGGAAGAAACCGGATGGAACCTATGGCCAGGCTTACCTGACAGGCCTTTCAGTGACCTACATCGCCGCGCTGGATCGTCTGATTGAGGTGGAGAAGCTCGCGGGCCAACCCGACCAGGCCGCCGTCTGGTCAGCACGGCGCGAATCCGCCAAGAGCGATCTCGCGGCCCTGATGACCGATGAGGGCTATCTCATCCGTTCCCTCGATCCCGATGGCACACGGCATGGGGTCTATGGTGCGGAGAAACATGGGTACTTCGAGGCTTCGCCGAACCACGATGCCATCGCCTTTCGTGTGGTGGACCAGGCCCAGGCTGAGAAAATCTATGCGAAGATTGCCTCGATTCCCGGCCTGCGTCCCCACAACCTGATTATCCCCAACTGCCCCGGTTACGATGACATGTATGAGGAGCCCACCAGCTGGCTCTGGCAGTTCGGAACCTGGGTGAATGGCGGGCACTGGTCGACCTGCGAGGCACGCATGGTCCTGGCTTATTGCCGTCTTGGTCACTTCGAGGATGCCCGCAAGTCGATCCAGCAGATGATGACCTTCGCACGGAAGTTCCGGATGGATAATCCACTGACTGATTTTGGGAACGCGGTCTACCAGCCCAAGGAGAAGATCAACCTCTGTTATGACTCC
This sequence comes from uncultured bacterium, assembly GCA_964481775.1. Taxonomy (GTDB): domain Bacteria; phylum Hinthialibacterota; class Hinthialibacteria; order OLB16; family OLB16; genus OLB16. The sequence continues at coordinate 18,384 of CAYZUX010000047.1, forward strand.
TTTGGCCCCTTCACGGCACTCATTCGTGGACTCTTCGAGCCGGTCTATTCAGCCGAAGGTTTACGTCTTTATCCACATATTCCTCCCGGTATCACGGAGATCGAACAGCGTTTCCCCCTCCGCTTCGGAAAGAAAAAGATATTCCTATCCGCGATGGGAAGTGGACCGGTAACCGCTGTCAAAGTGAACAGCAAGGATTGGGCTTCGTTCGACTCGGAGTCAGTGATCCTGCCTTATGAAAAAACACCGAATGGAGCATTGGTAAAGATCTTTCTGGGTGGCGTGGACCCGGCCAGTGTGAAGCGGGAAAACCAGGTGATCGATTCCAACTGGAAACATGTGAAACCAGAGGAACTTCCGGACGATCTTGCGGTAAAAGCACGCAGATTGGGCATCTTCCAGGTGAAGCTCCAAGAGGCCGCCTTGAGTGACTCCTATGAAGCGGCCCATGTAAAAGCGGCGATGGATTGCCTTCAGGCTTATCAGGACCGGCAGGCTCTCAATGCAAGCGGGAAGACCAAGGAGATCGAGGAAGGCTCACGCGAAGCGGCGGATCAATCTTATCTCGACGCAGCCTCACGCCTGATCCAAGGACTGGAGAAGGTGCTGGAGTCCTACAGCACATCAGATGATCCAGTGAAGAAGAAAGTCTTACAGGCATGGAATGAAATAAGATAAGGCCTGTTTCAAAAATATCCCTCTTCCAGCTCGTACAATATCAGCTCGCCCAGCAGTTGCACTGCTGGGCGGAATCCTTCTGGCGGAGTTGCACTCCGCCGGGGGGTCTTGGCAAAGTGTCGTAACGTGGGAGTACAACTCCCACAGAAGGGCCCGGTCCAGGATTGCAACTCCTGGACCAGCTGGTGTGATTCGGTTTGTTTAGCGAATATGAATGATATAAGTGTGCCGTATCAAAAGGCGAATGACTTCGCTACTCAGGCCATGGAAGAACAAGGGGCACCGGACAGATGACTCCATCCGGCGCCCCGTTTTTCTTCCCCAGTCAGATTGTGAAGTCAGCAGTCTCAGAGAGACTCGAGATACCCCAAGCCTCTTTCGGCGGCTCGTTTGATCTCATTCTCGGAATCATTCAGGGCCTCTTTCAGTGCCGCAACTGCGTCCTTATTCCCGAGCTCCGGAAGCGCACGGACTGCAGCCTCACGTACATCCCTGTCGGCTGATTTCGCCGCGGTCGCCAACGCGGGAATAGCAGCTGCATCGCCACGCTTACCCATGGTCTGGATCAAAAGGATCTGTTTTTCGGCTGGCAGTTTTGGGAGCTCATCGGCAAGCACCTTAGTCAGGTCACTGCAACAGATTTCCTGCGCGGTACGTGCGGCAGCAGCCACCAGGACATAATCCTCGCCATGCAGGGCTTCCAAAAGAAGCTTCGTGCCATCCGTCTTGCGAGCCAGAATCGCACCACGCAGCGCTCCGGCGCGAACCTGCTGGGGGGCATCCTTGAGGCCACGCAGACTGTCATAGATCGTGGTAGCCACATCCGTTTTACCCGCCTTCAAGGCGCCCTCAGCGGCATGGAACAGGCCTTCGCAGATCGAGACCAGATTATCACCGGAGGCTCCCGACATGGCGGCAGTCAAAGCCTCGACAGCAGAGGGAGTTCCAATTTTACCCAAAGCCCTTCCAGAGGCCTGGACAATCCCCGGATCCTCATCTTTTAGGAATTCCACCAGGAGGGGAACCGCTTCAGGATCCCTGCGAACACCCACACTCCCGATGATTCCAATCAGAGTGCGTGAGGCGATGCGTTTGTCTTTGGGTTTGGCGAGTATATCCCGGAAAGCCTGATCCACCCCTGGATCGGGGTTGGTCTCCAGGCCATAGCGCGCCATGTGCGAAAGGCGGGCATCCTCGAGCATAGCCACCAGGGGCGCCACCGAGGCCTGTGTGCCAATGCTGGCCAGCTTACGGCAAGCTTCGAACTTCTCATTTTCGGGTACCGCCAGAAGCGCGATCAGCGCGGCCTCTTTGTCGGCAGCCGAAACCAATGTATCCATCATGTGCGTTGTTAGCATCATCTGTTCTCCTTTTCCTTTGCTCTGGCGTCAGGCGATCCAGGGTTCCCGCTGAGCGCGCGAACGCATCCGGTTGGCTTCGGCATCGTTGACAAACTCTTCCTTGACCGGGTCATATTCCATGTCTCTTCCAAGCCACAGGCAGATGTTGGCGGCATGGACAGCGGACATGGAACGGTGCATAACCACCGGGTTTGCGACAGTCTGACGACGGGACTTGATGCAGCGCACCAGATCCCTCCAGTGGTTCATCGGACGCTGCGTCATGGCCATATAGTTGTTCACGATCTTTTCGAAGTCATCCAGCAGCTTGGGATTGGAAACCTCCGGCTTATCGTAACCATCGGCAATGGAAACCCAACCCTCATCTCCTTCGAAACGGACCCCACAGGAGCCATGCCAGAGTTTTTTCTGCTCATCACGCTGCAGGATCATTTTGATTCCATTGGCGAACTCGGTCACCATGCCATCCCCATAGGGATTGTCGACCTTGTGGTATTTGACAGGAGGGGTATCCCCGGAGCCGATGGCAACCATGCACTGGGCGAAGGTGTGAGCCCCCCACTCGCCGATGCAGCTGGTGTGGAAATCGTGGTGACCACGCCAGCCACCACGGACATAGGTTGAGTTGTAGGGGCGCCAGGGGCAGGGCCCGAGCCAGTTATCCCAATCCACCTCATCCTTCGGTGGTTCGGGTTCGGCTGGCAACCAGTCATGCCTCATTTCACCCGCATCCCAGGGGGCGATGTGGGCATGGAGCGTGTGAATCTTGCCAAGACGTCCAAGGCGCACGAGTTCATTGGCGAAGGTGAAGTTAGCCTCGCTGAGACGCTGGACCCCAGTCTGGTAAATACGTCCATACCGGTGGGCGGTATCAACCACCATTTGGCCCTCGGCGATGGTCATAGCCGATGGTTTCTCGGAATAGACATCCTTGCCCGCACGCATCGCCAAGGTGGATGCCAAGGCATGCCAACGATCTCCCGTGGCGATCAAAACAGCATCAATATCCGTGCGTTCGGCCAAGAACTCACGGATATCCCGATACATGGCGCAATCGGAGTTGCCATGGTGCTTATCAGCCTTTTCCTTCACCGCCAAACGGCGGTCTTTGCGGGCATCACAGATGGCAACAAATTGAATGTCTTTGATCTCAAGCAACCGATCCAGGTCATAATTGCCGCGTCCACCAATTCCAATCCCACCCAGCACGATACGCTCGCTTGGGGGTACTGCCCCTCCCTTCCCGAGCGCGGAACCCGGGATAATCATCGGAGCCGCTAAAATGGCCCCTGCTGCCGCCGTGGTTTTGAGGAACTGACGCCGGCCGACCTTGGTTGCGAGCGTACTGCTCTCAGCGGGTCTTGTTTCCGTCATTTTAATGCCTCCATTCATCATCCTCTTGGACATACACCCTTACTGGTATAATTAACCAATCGATCCAGAATCCTGTTGAGCTCGGCACACAGACCTCCCTGAGATCATCGCACAAACAGGGTATCGGAGACGAGTTCAAAGAATGGGTATGGGTTAGGAATAACCTTTGAAGGCTGCGGGGTCAATATCCCCCACCCCAAAGAGCACCGAGTACTCACCCGGGGTTCAGAGAAAACGCTTCAAGAATGAACACTCTGGACAGCCTTTTGAAATGTCTCTTAACATCCAAAGTACCGGTGGCCGGTAGTTGTCCGGTTGAAAGGATTTTTCTAGCGACAATGCTTCCTGGCCTCATCCATGATCCCTGTTTCAAAGATCACGCCACCGGCCGTCATCCGGAGCGCCCGGAACGGATGGAATCGATTGAGAATGCCTTCAAGGAATCAGACAACATTCAGAACTGTCTGCGTTTATCTTTCGACCCGGCCACACCCGAAACACTCTGCCTGGTCCACCGAAAAGAAATGGTAGACCGCGTCTTTTCGGCCTCGGCACGAGGAGGGGGGTTCCTGGATCCGGATACGATTGTTTCCGGGGAGTCCGCACGGGTTGCCACCCAAGCCGCAGGAGCTGGATTAGCGGCAGTCGAGGCTGTCCTCTCCGGAAAAACCTCCCGGGTCATGTGCGTAGTACGTCCCCCCGGACACCATGCCACACCTTTCCGATCGATGGGATTCTGCCTGTTCAACAATACTGCGGTCTGTGTGGAAGCGTTGCTTGCCTCTACCTCGATTCAAAGGGTAGCCATCGTTGATTTTGATGTTCACCACGGGAATGGAACCCAGGAGATCTTTTACGAACGGGGAGATGTTTTCTTCCTCTCGCTTCATCAATTTCCTCATTACCCCGGCACTGGCCTTGAGGATGAGCGTGGACGAGGAGAGGGACTGGGAACCACTATGAATTACCCATTGCCGGGTAATATCTCCATGCAGAAATGGTTCGATGCTTTCCAGCAGGGTCTTGAGGCAGTTTCCAATTTTGATGCGGATGCCTTTGTCGTTTCCGCGGGATTTGACAGCCATCGTCTCGATCCCCTCGGTGACTTTCCCCTGGATGAAGCGGCTTTCCACCGTATCGCAGAGAACCTTTGCAGTCTGGCTGGACCAGCTCCGCTGATCAGCATTCTGGAGGGAGGCTACAACATCAATGTTTTGGGGGCATCGGTGGTAGCCTATATTGAGGGATTACGCTGACTGAGAACACCAATTCAGATTGTCCTTCACCCCCCACCCCAACACTCTCGCACACACAGGGAGGGGGAGGGCCGCGTTTTTGCCCCGTATGCGATTCATCGCAGTGTTCTTTCCCATATACCTCCCCCTTTCCGTTCACAAGATGCACTCAGTGCGGACTCCTTTTCCGGACTGATCGTGATCAGATCAGAAATCCGAACACCGCCTATCTGACTGAAGTGGCTGCATCCCGTCCCGCACAGCTCCTGAGGGAGGAAACTGCACGAAGTGGTTACACACGATCCAGAGCCAAGTGGATCAACCGTCATGCAAGTCCTCAGGGAACATTGCTGGAGATCGGTACGGGAACTGGCTCCCTGCTCTCCAGCCTGAGAGAGCTGGGGTGGAATGTGGAAGGTATCGAACCTTCACCAATCCTGCATGCCCATGCCGCCAGCGTGGTGAAGGGAGTCTCCGTCCATCGATGTGAGCTGGACAAGGCGGAAGACTTCCTCTCCCTGAAGCCCTACCGGGTCATCGTGGCGATAGATGTCATCGAGCACATCCCGAATCCATTCCTGTTGCCACAGAGAGCCTTTGACTGGCTTCAGCCGGGCGGTTATCTTTTCCTTCAAACTCCAAATGTGGAAAGTATACGTCACCGGTTACAGGGTTCCCGGTGGGAACAACTGGCTCCCGAAGAGCATCACATACTCCATTCATCTAAAAGCCTGCGAGCTGTGATTGAAAAAGCAGGTCTGGTGGTAGAAGGAATCCAAACCCTGAGTGGTTGTGCTAATGACAATCCCCTGCGCCGGCTGTTGATGCAGGCAGGCGGAGCTTGCCTGAACCTGGTAGGCCTGGGAAATGCTTTGTGGGCGGTAGCCAGAAAGAGACTCCTTTGATCCATACTATCTCCTTGAATCCCAGCATTGACCTGACTGTCCGTCTCGACCGCATCAATTTGGGGCAAATGCATGCTCTCGCGGAACCTCTGGAAGATCCGGCGGGAAAGGGGATGAATGCCGCCATCGCACTCCGCCAACTGAAAACACCCGTGGTCGCCTGGGTCTTTCTGGGGGGGGAACGCGGGAAGCGTTGGATGCGCCTGGCGGCGAACAAGGAAGTTGAAATCGAGCCGGTTTGGCTAAACACCGAAACCCGTCAGAATATCAAGGTCTTTGAGGAGGAAGTCCACCGTCAAACCGACTTCAACTTTCCGGGCTCACCTTTCGAGGAGGAGGTTTGCCGGACCTTTCTGAAACGGTTGGGAGACCGTCTCCAGACTGGTGACACGGTGGCATTGGCTGGCAGTACCTTACGCGGGATCCCTTATTCCTGGTGGAATGACCTTGCCCAGACAGTCCATGCTCATGCAAGCCGCCTCGTGGTGGACATGTCCGGCCCTTCCTTGCTTCAGGTCGCCAAATGTCATCCCTGGCTTATTAAGATCAACCGGGATGAGTTCAATGACTGGTACGGACTGGCGGCAATCTCCCTCAACGAGGTTTTTACCAGTCTTCAAAGCAGGGAGTCACTGACAAGCCACCTGGTGATCACAGATGGGCCCCACGGAGCCCTATTATGGACCACCCAGCGCAATTTCATGCGTGTTCCCGGAGCAAAGGTCCTTGTGCAGGGAACGGTGGGGGCGGGTGATGCGTTCCTGGCAGGTTTGCTGACCGCCTTGTCGGAAAGGGAAGGCGATTGGGAAAATGCTCTCCGCTGGGGCATCTGTACCTCAGCTGGCGCCGTGGAGCTGCCGGGGACACGCTTTCCTGAACGAAAGAGGGTCTTGGAGCTGCTCGCAAGGTATTAGAAAACCGGAAAGCCCGGGGGAGGTACCCGGGCTTTCCATATCCCCCTCTTGGGCCAATCCACAGGCCCTCACATCAGGTTGCCTGCATCAAAATAACTTGGGACTGAGGAAAATGTGGTTGAAAAACGAACCTCACCTTCCGCTCCTTTTCTCAATTCAAGGCCATAAGCACCATTCTCGAACTCGCCCATGATCAGGATCTCTTCCACTCCATCCATGTCCACATCCGAACTGGCCAGCACTGGGTTAGCCGGGCTGTCAAATACAACTCCCCCCCCAATCAGGCTGCCATCTCTGGTAAAAACCTGGTATGCCGCTGTCCCCGACACGCTGTCCTTCCCGGCCACCACAAAATCCAGCTGGCCATCTCCATTCACATCGGCCATGACACTCGAATCCTCACTGGTGAAGGAGGGATCCAGAACCGACCTGGCCATGAGCTGGCGGCCATCGTCATCGATTACCTGAATCACATGAGAACCAGTTCCGACCATCCGCCCAATCGCTGTGATTTCATCACGGCCATCACCATCAATATCCGCGGCGCGGAAAGTGGCATGACTTTCAAATTTTCCGGGAAACAGGTTTCGCTTCATGATGACCTGGCCATTTCCTGAAAGGACCAGAAGCCGGAAGGAATCACTCAAGGCATTCCTGCATACAGCCCCGATCTCCTTGATTCCATCACCATCGACATCGAGGCTGAAAATGCTGGCATCACCTGTATAACCATTTCCGAAAATGAGAACCGACGAAGTGACTGTGTGGTCTTTGATCACATTCAATTCGATGGCGTTGTTCATGTTCCGGGCCAACAACGCGAGATCTGAAACCCCGGTCCCGGTGGTATCGATTGCCATCAGGTCATCGATACGGGTATAACCGGGAGATAGAATCTGGGTATCCCCCTTGCGTGCTCCCTGGAAGTCCACGGTTACCATATGATAGGCACCCCTTCCATCGCGTCCGACCACCATGACCTCTTCGGTCTCATCTCCATCTACAGAACCGGTCAGGAGAAAATTCTCATCTGTGAAATCGATTGGAAAAACTGTCACCGCGTTAAGCAGGGTTCCCTTACCAGACCAGTACTCGAGCACCACTCCCCTGGAAGCATCGTAACCCGCGGCTAAAACCTCGAGCTGGCCATCGCCATTCAGGTCCGCAGTTTTGATTTGCGCCTCTGAGCCAACTCCCTGGAGGATTTCAACAACCCCGGTCAGGCTCATGCCGGTTCCATCAATCACCTCAAAACGATTCCTGTGAGTCCCCTCGTCATAACTGGCCACAATGACCTCATGTCCATCGAGTTTTGGGGTTGGAGAGGCCGTTTCCAACGAGGTGGGAGAGGGAGTTTCGATGGGAGTTGGAATGGATTCAACCTGCTGCAGGGCGATGGTATGTCCTCCTGTTGGCAGGCTGACTGTTACTACCCCCCCCAACGCGGTTTGAGTCGATTGGCTTTGGCCATCGATGAGAACAAGGTAGGTCGCCCCAGGCTGAAGGTTGGCAAATTGGGATGCTCCTGCTGGTAAGGAGACAAGAAGTAAGAAGGCGATGCAATTTTTCATGACATTTACCTCAACATATTCCGAATACGGAATGTATTGAGGCAATGTCAATGCCAACTTGATTTACATGCTAGACCATACATTTACCTCAATGATTCGTATCATGACATTAAGATGAGATCCTCACGCTGGACTCGAGGATGTAATGAAAATAATCACTCAGTCACGTTACAAAACATCTTCGTGATTCTATGTGAATCAGACTACTATATAGGAATTCACTCCAGAAAATGATGTGCAAACAACCATTCACGTGTTCTTTGGGATAACCGTTTTATACTGGACTGAGTACAAGTTTGGACTCAGTCCCTTGACAAGAATCCGCTCACGGAATACTGATTAAGGAAGGAATTTCACGAACATCCAAATAAGTCCGTTCAGGACAGTAAAAACGAAAGGAGAAATTGATTATGTTGCAGGTCGGGAAACCCGCACCGTCGTTTAAGGCTCAGGCATTGGTGGGAAGTGAGTTCAAGACCCTTTCCCTCGAGGATTACCGTGGCAAGTGGGTATGTTTATACTTCTATCCTCTCGACTTCACCTTTGTATGCCCCACTGAAATTGTGGAGTTCAACAACGCCATGGACCGTTTCAAAAAGCTCAACTGCGAAATCATCGGCGGAAGCACGGACAGTGTTTTCAGCCACCTTGGGTGGACCAAGGCCGATGAACGTCTCGCAGGCTTGCAGTATCCCCTCCTCAGTGACATCACCCATTCCATTGGAAGGGACTATGGAATTCTGCTGGAGGACAAGGGCATCACTCTTCGTGGAGCATTCCTGATTGATCCCGATGGTATCCTTCGCTATCAACTGGTCCATGACCTGGGTGTCGGCAGAAATGTCGATGAGATTCTACGAGTCCTGACCGCCCTGCAGACTGGGGAGCTTTGCCCAGCCACTTGGAAGAAACCGGGTGACAAGACGCTTGGAAAGAGCTGATTGGATCTCTTTCTGAATCCATATCGCTGGACCAGGAGGGCCCCTCCTGGTCCAGCCTGTGACAAGGAGCCGCCCATGATCGAGATCGTCGCCGGAACCAACCGTCCAGGATCGAACACCTTGAAACTTTCGAAGGTTATCGAGGGATTCTATCGAGACGCGGGAACTCAGGTGCAAATACTCAGTCTGGAGGAACTGCCTCCAGAAGTCTTTAATCCAGCCTCCTATGCCAATAAACCTGTCACTTTCCAACCCTTGTGTGAGAGGATCCTGCGAGCGGATGGAATCCATTTCGTTATACCGGAGTACAATGGATCTTTCCCGGGAGTACTCAAATACTTCATCGACATGCTCAAGTTCCCGGAAAGCTTCGAGCACCGTCCCATGGCCTTTACCGGCCTCTCAGCCGGGGTGTGGGGAGCCTTCCGGGCGGTGGAGCAATTTCAATTGATTTGTGGCTATAGGAACGCCTACATCCTTCCTGAAAGGGTCTGGATTCCAGGCATCAACAGCTGCTGGAGGAAGGAAGGCGAAGGTCTTCTCGATGAGGGTCTGGTGGAACGGCTGCGGTCACAGACCGCCTTGTTCGTTGAGTTTGTGAAACGGATCAGGGGGTTGGCAGCAAATAAATAAGCTCCTTATTTCAGAGCCAACACCCCTTTTTCGGCACCTTCCAGAATCACCGTTGCCAGGGTGGGACCGTAGAAGGAGACACTCGCTTCATAACCGCCCCTGGTGTATTCCTCAGGGGAGAGAATGTAGCTGATCCACTCATTGGCCAAGCCACCGATGGTGACAAATTTCGCACCGGTTGCCGCGGACAGCTTGTCACAAAGGTCCTTGGCGGGTTGGGCGGTCAACTCGCCGGGAATACCCACAAGAAGCAAATCGCCCAGACGCAGCGAGACGGATGTGGTTTGTGGCGGCGCCAGTTCCTCAAGGATATCCGCCATCAGTTCCTCACGCAGCCCATACTCCGCTCCACCGGTTGCCATGAAATCGGGATGCCAGGTTCGATGAGGAAGAAAGATCTCCTCCAGCCGGTAGGAAAAACCAGGAAGCGGCTGGGGAGTAATCGTAGTCCACACCTGGTGGGCCTCGATAGCGAGATCCCGTCCATAGCGTTCCATTTTCCCCCAACTGGTATCACTAGAACCAGGGCGGGCGCGGGGCGATTGATCACCCTCGGCACCGTTATAGAAAAGGACCGTCACCTCAGAGCCTATCAGAGCCTCCAGCCCCCGTTGGAGGTGCCCCGGCCATTCACCGGAGAACTCCATGTCCAGTGCCGATGTAAAGGTGGGATGTGCAGCCCAGTTCACAAGAACTGCAAACGGTCCGCCGGATACCTTGTCAAAACGAGTTACTGTCAGTGTGGGATTGGTGAACACATTATCTTGCCTGCGGTTGCGGACCCACCCATCGGGCAGCTGAACACTTGAGGTTCCCACCAGGACCGGAACAGATTGTCCAGCGGCCTCGAGGATCACCTCCGTAAGCCGTGTGAGGATGAACTCGAAGAGTTCCGGGTGAAAGAGTCCGAGGTTGGGAATCGGAAGACGGTTTTTGGGGTTGATGGCATTCATTTCAATGCTGGTGTGGGAATGACTGGGAAGAAGCAGGACCTGATCATTTCTCCAGCCGCTTGGAGCAAGCCTTTCGATCAATGCCGGCTTGAACGCGGGTGGCACACCGAGGGCATCCAGGGTCACCAGCGCGAAGCGGTCATTCCCCTCAGATAAGACCAAAGCTTTTGCGAAGATCCGGTCATGGACCCCGGTGGCGGGCCTATTCATGCGTTCCCCATAACCACCCAGAGTGGCCCCCATCTCAAGGGGTGGCGTGATGTCGATCCGGGCCACTCCAGCTGAAAGAGTGTTTTCCGCCCCGGCCAAACAACAGGAACACAGACCTACTATCAACACAAGATAATGGATAATGAAATGCATCCTGATGCCCTCCGGCCCACTGATCGATTTCAACGATTCCCTTTACGGCTCCACGGCATTGGTGGAATCTCCAGGAAGGGAATACCTCCAAAATCCCGCTGACCTCTATATGTTGAACAAACGGCTGATGGCTTTGACAAAACCACCACGTTCCGTACTTTCGAGGATAATTTCCACTTCTTCTTTGTCGAAATAGACACCCTGGCAGTATTCACACTGATCGACCAGGATACCCGCAAGATTGATCTCCTTCATGTCATGGCCGCATTTGGGGCATTTCATCCAATGTTGTAATTTTTTAGCCTCTTTCTCCATTGCGGCGCGTTTGGCTTCGATCTCTTTGCGTTTCCGTTCAATAAGAGCCCGGTTATGCTGATGAAAAAACTCCTCTTCGCTGCCTGCGACAATTCCCTTTTTCGGATCTATTGCCATCTCTAACTTACCCCTTTCACGACAAATGCATTTTTCTGCGTTTGTTCCATCCTATCGGTCCGTCCACTTCTATCAAAAATGGATCATCGACCGAAAAGGATCAACCGAGCCTCCTCGGAGAACTTCCCTGCCGGATAGTAAGTAACGGTTATATTAGTAGTACGGTCCACCCGCATCCTTTTGTCGAGCATCTCCTGGCCATCAGGTAAAGGAACAGCCATCTGAACATCGATTCTGTCACGAGTCTGTTTCGACTCGAGAAATCCCCGATCCAGACGGTAGCCCACGATACCTTGAGTGGTGAGCGATAAAAAGGAGATGGTCAGGTCCGGAGGGGGAGCCTGGATATCGGACCCCAATGCATCAAAACGAAGGACAGGAAGTGCCTGGCTCCCTACCGGAATGGGAATCCGGCGGGGAAGATTGATTTGAAGGGTCCGGAAAAGAGATAGAGAAACGGGACTGTTTCTAACCGGTGGGAGTGCTTTTACTTCATAGGTTTGACTGGCAGGAATGGTCAACCGATTCGCCCATAAATGAAATGGACGGTCCTCGGCCCACTTCATTCCGATCTGGAGTGGTTCCGGGGGACGGTGCATCCAGGTATCACGAAAGGGTTGGGTAAGATCAAGAAAGGGATAGTAATCATGATATTTTTCACTCTCATCGATCCGGAGCAGGTCCCCTTGAT
>CAYZUX010000048.1:0-29178 GCA_964481775.1 uncultured bacterium
GATAAATGTGTTCGTCCACCACGGTCCCATCCAGGTCATCGGCTCCAAACCATAGGGCCATCTGAGCAATCTCAAGTCCGAGCATCACCCAATAGGCCTTCAGGTGAGGGAAATTATCCAGGAACAACCGGCTTACCGCCAGTACTTGCAGACTCCGCAGACCACTCGGGCCTTCTGAAATTTCCAGGGCGTTGTTTTCCGGGTGATAGGCTAAGGGAACAAAGGTCATGAATCCCCCGGTTTCATCCTGGAGATCCCTTAACCTTGATAGGTGGTCAACGATCTCCTCATCGGTTTCGATATGTCCATACAGCATCGTGGCATTGGAGGGGATGCCAAGGTGATGAGCCACTCTGTGGACCTCCAGCCACTCATCCGCATTGCACTTGCCCCCGCAGGTCAGATCACGTACCCGTTGGGCAAAGATTTCAGCACCACCCCCAGGTAAGGAGTCCAGGCCCGCATCTTTCAAGTGGGACAATACATCATGGAAACTCATCTTGCTGACACGTGCCAGCCAGGCGATTTCCACGGCAGTCAGAGACTTGATATGGAGGTTGGGGAACTCGCTTTTGATCGCATGGAAGAGAGAGGAATAATACTCAACACGTGCTGTGGGATGACATCCCCCCACCATGTGAAGCTCTGTTAGACCCGTCCCAGCCATACCTCTGACCCGTTCCAACGCCTCCTCGGGAGAAACCAGATATCCCCCCTCCTGTCCTGGTTTGCGATAAAAAGAGCAAAAAGCGCAACGGAAGACACACACATTGGTTGGGTGGATATGGCGATTGATGTTGTAGGTGCAACGGTTTCCCCAGAGTCTCTCACGGACCTGGTTGGCCATTTTTCCTATCCACAGGATGTCCTTTTCCCTTAAAAGAAACAGGGCCTCTTGGGGTGTGATTCTCTCTCCACTGATTACCTTTTCCTCGATGACTGCAAGGGAAGGACTGGTTGGTGTGAAGGTGATTGTCACTGGAAGGTCACCGTTGTTGAGGTTGCCAGTGTACGTACGGGAATATATTCCAAATCCCTGGGGGCAAGATCGACTGTTACATATCTCGCACCCGAGACTTCGCAGATATCAAGTATCTGCCGCTGCTGATCCCTATCTGAAAGCAGGTCCAGTTCAGTCTCATCCAACCGTAGCCTGAGGAGAGCATCCTCGTGGATTACAGGGTTTCCCACAATGTCATGGCAGACAAGGTTCTTTGCGATGTCCTCCGGTTTCACTGTTGAGGGGTCTGTTCCGGATGGCCTCCTGGTTCCGTAGGGACAAAGGTCTATGACAATCCATTGGAATCCCAGGTTGAGGCAGCTTGAAAGAACTTTCTGACGGAACTTTTTATCTCCCAACAGCGGCATGTCATGGGCGCCGAGTTCGATCCGCAACAGATCTCCATGCAGGCGTGCGCGATATTGCCGAGTACCGATTGACCTCAAAATCTCCTCGGCGGCCTCCACAATCGCAAGCCTGTCCCGGGTGATTTCCGTACCGGTTGGGAGGCGTGAGGCCAAGCAGGCCAGAGCGGGTTTGTTCCAGTTTGGCAGACCAAGTTCCTGAGCAAACTCGCGAATGTCTGCTTTGGTGAATCCGGCCTCAATAAAGGGGCTGCGGATGTTCTGTTCGCGAACGGCCTGGAAGCCGGGACGGTGTCCGGTGAGATCCTCGATATGGGTTCCTTCAACCACCCACTTGTATCCCCTGCGTATTGCCTCCTTCGAAGCAACTGAAAAGAGTTCAGTCTTACAATAATAGCAGCGGTTTTCGGGATTGGCGGCGTAACGGGGATCGTCCATTTCGTGGGTTTCGACCTCGACATGGGGGATCCCGATCGAACGAGCCACTTGTCTGGCATCCTCCAGCTCAGCTGATGCCAGGCTTGGGGAGACTCCGGTCAGGGCCAGTGCATGATCCTCCAGTTCCTGGAAGGCCACTTTTGCCAGAAGGGTACTATCAATCCCCCCAGAAAAAGTGACCACCACCGATTCCATTTCACGGATGAGTTCACGAAGAGTTGCCTGTTTTTCCTGTTCCATGACTCCCTCATCTTAGGGGGAAATCCTGCAAAGCGGCAAGGGTGACCCGATCCGGAAGCTGAATTGTGAGCAGGGAGGAGGAAAGGTATAGTATCCGAGTGACAAATACATTCTTCTCTTGCAAAACTGTCATCATCACCGGCGGCGCCCAAGGTATCGGGAGGGCAACAAGTACCGCCTTCGCACAACTTGGAGCCAGGGTGTTCCTTGTGGATATTGATGAAGAGGCTGGAGAAGAACTCCAGCAAGAACTCAAGAGGGCGGGCAGGGAAGCTGAGTTCATACCAGGTGATGTCTCCAAAGCAACGGATGTCACTCGAACTGTCGAAACCGTGGTGAGCAAAACTGGCCAGATCGATGTACTCATCAACAACGCTGGAGTTGGGTGCACAAGGAAACTCGAGGATCAGAACCTGGATGATTGGGAACGTGTCCTCGGAATCAACCTGCGTGGTCCCTATCTCTGCTCGAAGATGGCCGCAATGCACATGCCTGAAGGATCCGCAATTGTGAATATCTCCTCGACTCGCGCCTTGATGTCGGAGGCCAACACTGAACCATACTCGGCCTCAAAGGGGGGGATTTTGGCTTTAACACACGCTCTGGCGATGAGCCTCGCTCCCAAACGGATCCGGGTGAATGCCATCTGCCCCGGATGGATCGATGTCTCGTCCTATCAGAAGCATTCAAAACGGACTCACCAATCTCTCTCCGAGGCGGACCATCTTCAGCACCCGGTGGGACGGGTAGGGCGCCCTGAAGACATCGCCGAGGCTTGCCTTTTTCTAGCGGATACAACCAGATCTGGATTCATCACCGGCCAGCACCTTGTGGTCGATGGCGGAATGACAGTTAAAATGATTTATGTGGAGTGAAACCATGTTTGAGACTCTATGCAGAGCAGGGAAGGGAAAAACCGGGAGATACTCCTCCTGGGATACAACAGGAAAGAATCGCGATGTCTGGTTTATCCCTCCCGGCGAGACACGGGTGTTAGCCGATATCAAGGGTCCAGGGAAGATCACCCATATCTGGATGACCCAGCACCAGCACTACCGTGAGTGCCTGTTGAAGATGACCTGGGACAATGCTCCCCATGCCAGTGTGGTGGTTCCCTTGGGTGATTTCTTCGGACTGGGACATAGTATCGTTAACTCCTACCAGTCGCTCCTGTTTACCGCTTCGACTCACCACAACAACCAGGTCAATCAGGGTTGCGCGCTGAACTGCTACGCCCCCATGCCCTTCCGGGAGAGGGCTTTGATCGAGCTGATCAATGAAAGTCCGGATGAGGAGCATGGCCAGTACTTCTATATCGATTACGAAACCTACAAAGAACCAGGAGATGCGGAGGATCTTTATTTCCATGCCGAGTTCAGGCGTGAAAATCCCTGCGGCGGCTGGGGTCATGAGATCCCGGTGAATGTCCCCGAGGTCGACATCCCCAACAAGGGCAAAACTGCATGGGACAACAACTATGTGATCCTGGAAACTCAAGGGCGTGGTCACTACATCGGGTGCAACCTGAGTGTCACCAACTTCCAGGGAACCTGGTGGGGAGAGGGCGATGACATGATCTGGGTGGATGGTTACAAGTGGCCACCCGACCTTCATGGCACCGGCAGCGAGGACTACCTCAACCAGGCTTGGGGGATGCAGCCGAATGCCTTCCTGCGCAATGGTTCCTCGATCTTTGAGGGGCACACGGGCGGTTATCAGACCAGTTATGTCTTCCACCTGGAAAACCCGATCCGGTTCCGGAAGTCAATCAAGGCCACGATCGAACATGGCCATGCCAACCACCTCGCCAACGAAATGAGCAGTGTAGCCTATTGGTATGCGGATCAACCCTCTGCCGCCATCAAGGTCCCGCCCCTAGAGAAACGCTTACGGGTAATCCGGGATTCCAGAGGACGCTGGAGCAACGAAAAACGCGCACAAAGGACTTCCTTCACCATCAAGCCGAACCGCGATATGCTTTCAGCTAAGAGGGCATGGAAGAAGAGCACCTTGTGACATGGTCAATACCGAAAAACAAATCGCTTATTGGCGGGACGGAGCCGATGAGGCTTGGGAGGTGGGCGCCGATCTTGTTGAACGAGACAAGATTCTTTATGGGCTTTTCTTTGTTCACTTGGCCATGGAGAAGATGCTCAAGGCGCATGTGTGCAAACTGACACAGGAACTCGCGCCGAAGATCCATGCCCTCCGGCTCCTTGCGGAAAAAGCAAACCTTGCTCTTTCTGATAAAGAGCTGGCTCAATTGGATGAGCTGAATATATTTTGTATAGTGTGCAGGTATCCAGATCCTTCGGCCCCCAAACCTTCCAAAAATGAGGCTAGAAGGATCGTGAAAGAGACGGAGATTTTACTCCAGTGGTTGAAAAGCCAGTTGTAAACGCTGTTCAGATTTACCTTCGTAGATTACAGCAACGAGGATTGCCTATCACTTTTGGTGTTGTCTTTGGCTCCCAAGCCACAGGCAAAGTCCACCAGTGGAGTGACATTGATCTGATCGTCGTGTCTCCCGCTTTTGACGGTAAAATGGACTACAGCACAGTAGTAAGTCTCAGAACAACGGCTGGCCCCATCGACAGCCGCCTAGAACCTATCCCCTGTGGTGAGATCGAGTGGCGTGAAGATGATTCCCGCGCCATTGTCGAGATCGCACGCCGTGAGGGGGAGATCATCTACCCTTGAACAATTCGCCTTGGGAGAAAACTCAACAGTGCCTGAATGTGGGGCGGACATGAAAGCCCGCCCCGTTTGAACACCAACAATGGGATTGGGGAATACCCTCAACCTTTTCAATGTTTGCCGGGATCGAGTGCGACTCCCCGTCGTTCATAGGCAAGATAGGCCTCGATGGCTACCATCTCCGGGGAGTTCGGTTCAAGCGCTTTACCCTCCAATGGATTTTGAATACACCAGTTGATCATGTCCCTGAGGGGCGCCACTTTCCCCAGCTGTTGCTGAAACTTGGGATAGGTTTCAGGATGCGTGTCGGCTCCGTTGGGATGGCACTGAGCACAAGCGACTCCATTCGTACCAAGATCCGGGCTGACCCAAAGGGCGCGGCCTTTGTTGGCCACGGTCATGAACTCTCCCCTCCAGTGGTCCACATCCTTATCCGTAAACTCATCCGCAAAAGTGGCAATGCCAGCAGCCACAATCACAACCATCACTATCCCGGTTGTTGCCGCGATCACTTTTCTGGTCATCATTCATCCTCCTAGTAGCGATTCTGTGGAGGAATCCGGCTTTCCACAGATTGAAACATGTTGTCCTCGGGCTGCCCTGACTTCGGGTTGTAAGCCACTGTTCGATTTGTGTTGTCGTAGAGGTTATACCTCACCGCCACACGACCGCTTTCCAGGTCGATCAGCTGCCAACCGGTGGCATCCCGTTCAAAGAAAGGATCGGCCCGGTTCATTGGAACCGTCAGTTTTGGCAAATGGCTCTCGGCCTGGGCATAGCTCTGCGGGTAAGGCCAGGGCCAGGCGGTGGCCATCACCGCATGGAAACTGATGTTCTCAATCTGGTTATACTGGATCTGATGCACATGCCCATAGATGACTGTCGGGTTTTTGAAGGGCTTCAGGAGTGCCTGCACCTTTTCGGCATCCTCAGTCCAGAAGTTCCATCCCTTGTAAATTTTCTGGATGGGGGAATGTGAGAACAGCACGATGGGTGTCTCTTTGTCGACCTTTTCGAGGTCTTTACGGAGCCACTCGATCTGCTCATCACCCACCATGAAAGGTGAACCGTTGGGATTATCCAGGCCAGCCATCTCGATCATCCGTTGCATGGCGGTCGGCCAACGGTTATGGGTCCAGTCATCATAGGTTAGAATGCTGTTAAGAGTCACGAAGTGAACACCCTTATGGTCCCAGCTGTAGTAGTGAGGACCATAAAGTTTGGACCAGTACTCACCCAGATCGAGATAGTAATCATGTTCGCCCATGACACAGTACACTTTGTGATTGAGCCTGGAGAGCATCTCGGCCCCATGATCCAGTTCCTCTTGCTTGCCAAGCTGCCCAAGATCACCTCCGAAAACGACAAAATCAGGCTTGGGTGTAATCAGGTTGGTTTCTGCAACCGCGCGAATGAGTCCACGATCCCAGTTTCGGACAAACTTGTTTCCTGAGATGTGTTGGATATGGGAATCAGAGATGTAAGCGAAGGTGAAATTTTTCGCCGAGTCGGCAAATGCAAGCTCCACCGTGCTTACAGGCAGAGTGCCAGCGGCTGCAAGCGCTGCTCCGCTCTTCAGGAAATCCCTTCGAGTCCAGCTTGATTGGCGCATATTTGCCTCCCCTACTTGCCCGTGGCCTTCGCGGCAAGGTGGGCATACTCAGGACTGGTAAGCGCTTCCATGAACGCCACCAGGTCATCGATTTCTTCTTCGGTTAATCCCAGGGGACGGATCCCCCCGCTCAGGAAGTCGTTGACCGGGTCATCCGGCTTGGTGACACCACCATTGTTGTAATGAACCACAGTTTCACGAAGCGTTGCCAGGCTTCCATCGTGCATATAAGGGGCGGTTAACGCGATATTGCGGAGGGTGGGAGTCTTGAATGAGCCCAGGTCATCGAGACCACGGGATATTGCAAAACGTCCCAGCTCAGAAGTCCGTTTATCAGTGAGAACCTGTTTATCAACCTCAGAGGCAGTCGCTTCGGCCTTGAGAAACTCCACAGCCAGTTGAGGAACCTCTTTCTGAATCTGATTGATGCCTATTCCGATGTTGTGGAAGCGGTTGTCTGTGAACAGCGCCTGGGTTTGCTCGATCACATGGCAGGAAACACACCGTCCCCGATTGGTGAATAATTCAAATCCACGTTTCTGAGCGGGAGTCAGGGCATCTGCCTCGCCTCCATAATACCAACGGTCAAACGGTGAGTTTCCAGTGACCTGGACACGCTCAAATGCCGCGATGGCTTTGGTCACCTCATCCATGGTGATCTGGTCTCCGACCTTTCCAAAGACAGACTTGAAAGCTTTGACATATTCCGGATCCGTCCGGACAATCTCAAGAATTGGCTGGTGGTCTGGCAGTCCCATCTCAACCGGATTCACAAAGGGATGCAGAGCCTGGTCTTCCAGACTGGGGGAACGTCCATCCCAGAACATCGTCCTGAAAAAAACGGAGTTGATCACAGTGGGAGCATTCCGTGTTCCCGTGAGCCCATTGATCCCCTCGGAAACTGTCAGAGGACTGTCTGTAAAGGCTTTCTCGACCTCGTGACATGTTGAGCAACTGACTTTACCTGTGGAACTGAATCTTTTGTCTAGAAACAACTTTTCACCAAGTGCAATCTTCTCTGGTGTCTGGGGATTATCCTCCGGGAAACCCACTGCGGGTAAACCAAGAGGAGGCGATGTGCCGGGTGGTTTATCGGCACCAAAACTGACTGAGCAGAGGAACACTGCCGCAAAGACGAGGGTACCCACAGTCATTCTCATAGTCTTTTCTCCTTTTGGCAGTAAGAATCTGAATCTTCTAGCATTATTGTGAGGAATTACCTCTATGTCAAGAGGAATTATTATATTAGAATGATTCTTATATTGTATAGTGTCAGATCTTAAATCAATGCTAGTTAGTTTCTTTTTTTGTAATACAAAAACAACGAACAGAAAGCTTCCCTCCAGATGAATAAAGAACTAATCTTAACTTTATGACCCATCACAAGATCCAACGCATTCCACTCTTCTTCATGATCTATGTTTCTCTTGGAGTGATCGCCCACGCTTCAAATGCGGATGACTCGATCGCGATGCCCAAAGCTTTTGTCGATGGCAATGGGCCTGGCTGGAGATCATTAGGCGAGGCCGATTTCACTCATGTCAATTGCGCCTCAGATACTTGGTCCTGGAAAGATGGGGAAATCCAATGCAGTGGAAATCCTGTTGGAGTCATTCGGTCGACTAAGCCGGTGAAAAATTTCGAGTTAGTGGTCCAGTGGCGTCACCTGAAACCAGCAGGCAATTCCGGAGTTTTTGTCTGGGCCACGGAGAAGTCACTTACCGGGCTTGAGCCTGGGAAGCTCCCCCATGGAATCGAGGTTCAGATTCTCGATCATGGCTACAAGGAAGCCTATGAGAAGAAAAACCAGAAGAAAGCGGACTGGTTCACCACCAATGGAGATGTGTTTGCAGTCGGGGATTCCAGGATGAAGCCTTTCCCGCCTCTCTCCCCGAATGGATCACGCAGTTTCCCCACAAAAAACCTGAGCAAAGGGGCAGGTGAATGGAACCACTATTACATCCGTGCCATCAATGGGGAAATCCGTCTATGGGTCAATGGGGAAGAGGTCTCAGGAGGATCAGACTGTCAACCCGCGGAAGGTTTCCTCTGTCTTGAGTCTGAAGGAAGTCCAGTGGAATTCAGGAATCTCCGCATCAGGGAGTTGCCCTGATCCAACCCTCCTGATCGAGGGATGGTATTCAAAGGACTCCCCTCAGGCAGAGGAGTCCTTTGTAAAACATAATCTGGTATCAACCGTTCAGCTGATTCGTATCGGTTTCGCCTCCAGGATTAACTCGTTGGCCTTGAGCTCCTCCAACACTTTGGGCGGCACTGGCTGGTTTACATTGATAATCTCCAAAGCCACCGGACGGTCTCTGTTTGGCCCCAAAGACATGCCGGCGATGTTGATGCCATTGCGTGCCAACACAGTTCCTACCAGGCCGACTACACCCGGAAGGTCTTTGTTGCGGACGAGTAACAGGTGGCCGACCGGCCTGGCTTCCACCTGGTAATCATCGATCATCACAATCCTTGGCACGCTTTGGCCCTCGAAGATCGTTCCCGAGATGGAGAGGGACATCTTGTTGGTGGCAATGGTGACAGTAACAAGGTTCGTGAATCCGGTAGCGACGCTGCTTGCCAAGGACTCAACCTTGAGACCCTGCATCTTGGCCATGAACTCCGCATTGACATAGTTCACAGTCTCCGGCATGAGTGTCGAGATCGCGCCACGTAAGGCGCCGGTTGTGATGGGGGATTCATCCACCCTGGTAATATCGCCCTGACAGTGGACAGTGATCTTCTCGAAAGTCCCCTCCACGATCTGAGCTGCAAACTGCCCGAGCTTGTCCGCGAGCTGAATGAAGGGCCCAAGGATCCGGCGTGACTCAGGATCGAGACGGGGCATATTGACCGCGTTGCGGACCTCACGATCCAGCAGTGCATCAACCATCTGCTCCGCTGTGGTGATCGCGACATTTACCTGGGCTTCATTGGTGCTGGCCCCCAGGTGGGGAGTGGTGATCACATTCGGCAATCCAATCAGCGGGTAATCCTTCGGGGGTTCGGCGGGATAGACATCGATCGCCGCACCCGCGACATGACCGCTTTGAATGGCCTCCGCCAGGTCATTTTCCACGATAAGGGGACCCCGGGCAGTATTTACGATGAACACACCCGGTTTCATCTTGGCGATATTTTCCTTGTTGATGATGCCGCGTGTCTCATCGGTCAGCGGTGTGTGCAACGTGATGATATCCGAGGTGCGGAAGAGGGTTTCGAGATCCACCAGTTCGATCCCCTGGCTCGCGGCCGATTCCGGAGAGGTGAAAGGATCAAAGCCAATTGTACGGATTTCAAAGGCCTGCGCTCGTTTGGCCACTTGGCGTCCGATACGGCCAAGTCCGATGATACCGAGTGTTTTCCCGAAGGCTTCCCGCCCGGTGAATTTGCTACGGTCCCAACCGCCTTGACGCATCCAGGCATCCGCCTGAGGAATCTTCCGGAGAAGGGAGAGCATCAAAGCCACCGTGTGTTCCGCGGCGGAGGTCGTGTTTCCCTCGGGGGTATTCATCACCACGATCCCGCGCCGTGTCGCGGCGGCAGTGTCGACGTTGTCGATACCCACACCAGCACGTGCAATTACCTTGAGGTTTTTCCCAGCCTCGATGGCCTCCGCATCGATCTTCGATGCGGAACGGACAATCACTCCATCGCAGGTGGCGATCTCCTTGAGGAGTTCCTCGCGCGTGATGGACTTCCTTGCATCCACCTCGAATCCCGGTTCCCGCTTGAGAATCGCGGTTCCCTCGGCATCCAAACCATCACAGATCAGGATACGGAATGTTTTGTCGCCCATTGTCATTATCTCCCTGCATCTCAAGTGGGATCTCCATAAATTGAAGATCTGTCAACAAAAAAAAACTACGGCAGGCCAATGAGCCCGCTTTACGCCTCCTCGAGTACCACACGATTCATATCATCAGTACCGCCGCTATCATACAGATACCGGCTGATCAGATTGACATAATCAGACCATTTCCTTCCGGCGATCCGGGCTTTCAGAATCTCACGGCAGAAGGCATTCATCTGTGCATCCAGGTCATCTGCCCGTGACAGGATCAATGCTTCCCGGGTCTGGGGGGGACGTACCGCATCCGGGCTGTCGCCGTGGTGAGACAGGATCAGGTGCCGAACCTCCATGAGCAAATCCTGTGGGAAGTCATCGATCTCGGAGGCATATTCACATACCTTGTTGTCTCCGAGAATCTGGTGGCCGACCAGCCGTCCCACATCACTGTACTCGATGACAGTGGAGTAGACAAACTCCAACACCTTTCCAAGATCATGGAAAATTGCCCCAGCGATGATGACATCCCGCTTCACGAAAGGATATCGCTCTGCCAAGGCAACACAATTTTTCAAGACACCCAAAGTGTGTTCCGCCAGTCCTCCAAGATACCCATGGTGCCACTGCTTTCCACCGGGAGCGCGTAAAAAGCCCTCCACAAAGGGTTGGTCATTGAAAAACCTGGCCAGAAGTTTAATCAGATGGGGATCTTTGACAGTCCGGGCAATTGCTTTCAGTTCCTCCCATGTCGATGAAACATCCACTTCGATGGAAGGAAGAAAGTCATTGGGATCCAGGTGATCCACATCCTCGAGCTTCTCGATCCGTTTTATGGAAACCTGTGGTTTCTCACGGTAAACTTCAACGGTTCCCTGAACTTGGACCACATCACCGATCTGAAGGGAAGGGTAGACCAGCTCGGCCCCATTCCAGAGTACTGCCGCGATCCGTCCGGTACGATCCCCCAACTTCAACTGGAGGAACTTACCCCCCGCATAGGTTTTCAAGGCCATGTGTGTCAGGGCGAAAGGGGCATCAATCACCATGCCCTGCCGGAGCTCATTCACGTAGGTCTTTCTTGTGGCTGCGAAAAGATCCTGTTGATGAATGCTCACAGAGTCCCCCAATACAGTAATTGATCGAGAGGATAAAAGGGTGGACGTAATGACGGAAGAGGGATCTATCAAGTTCTTGACACCGGATATCCTCCCCAGCACCATGCAAGGAATGACCATCCTGGAGATTCACAATCTGAAGAAGGCTTTTTTGTCCCCCGAGGGAGAGGAGTGTCCGATCCTGGATATCCCTCGCTTCTCCCTTGAGGAGGGAAACCAGGTTGGATTGGAAGGAAGCAGTGGGTCCGGGAAAACGACACTCCTGAATGTCATTGCGGGCATCCTTCAACCCGACTCTGGAAAGATACTCCTGAAAGGACAGGACATGGCCATTCTCTCAGAGCCTGAACGTGACCGTTGGCGAGCCAACCATATCGGATATGTTTTCCAGACTTTTAATCTCCTGCAGGGATATACCGCCCTTGAGAATGTCGAGTTGGGGATGATGTTTGGACATGGCATCGATCAGGATTACGCCAAGGAGCTCCTGAAACGGGTTGGACTCTCTCATCGCATGGATTACCTCCCCAGTCAGCTCTCGGTGGGACAACAGCAAAGAGTTGCCATGGCACGGGCTCTTGCGAATCACCCCTCCCTGGTTCTCGCCGATGAACCCACCGGAAATCTGGATCCTCACCATGCTCGTGAAGCCCTCAAACTGATCCGTGAAATCTGCCAGGAGCATGCGGCCGCGCTCTTGTTGGTAAGTCATGACCAGAGGGTTCTGGAACAGTTTGGGCAGGTTCAACGCCTTGCGGAACTGAACCGAGCCATGGGAGATCGATCAGAACCCACGACGGCTTCTCAAGAAGGTAATCTTCCATGACCAGACGCAGTCAACACGCCTGGGGAGGGTTGTTCCTGGTGGTCCGTAAAAGCCTCCGCCAGCACGCCTTATCCACCACGATTACCGTCCTTTCCGTGGCTCTCGCCAGTGGTCTTGTCATGTCGGTTTTCGCGATAGACAAGCAAACCTATGAGGCCTTTACGGGAGGGACCATGGGGTATGACGCGGTGCTGGGAGCACGTGGAAGTCAACTCCAACTGGTACTCAATACCGTTTTTCATCTGGAAACCTCTCCCGGTAACATCCCCTGGAACCTGTATCAGACAATCAAGCAGGATCCCCGTGTGGAGCTCGCAATTCCCTATGCACTTGGTGATAACTACCATGGCTTTCGTTTGGTCGGGACCACGGAGGAGATTTTCAACCGTTTCGAGTACCAGCCCAAAAGAAAATTCACATTTCGTCCCGGTGGAAGGCCTTTCAATCCCCGACGGCGTGAAGCGGTGATCGGTGATTATGTGGCTCGCAAGACTGGTCTTGGTTTGAATTCGAAGTTCAATCCCTATCATGGTCTCATTTATGATGAGAGCATGAAACATGAGGAGGAGTACCTGGTGGTGGGAGTTCTGGAGCCAACGAATACCCCTTCCGATCGTGTCATCTGGATACCCATCGAAGGTATCTTCCGCATGGGTGGGCATGTTTTGCGTGGCTCCGGAGAGGAATATGAGGCGGAACCCGGGAAAGAGATTCCCGATGACAATAAAGAAGTCAGTGCGGTCATGCTTAAGTTAAAAAACAACCAGGCAGGCATCACCCTTGATCAGACCATCAACAAACAGGGCAGGGTAGCAACCCTGGCCTGGCCGATTGGCAGGGTGATGGCGGACCTGTTTGGAAAGATCGGCTGGGTGAGCCGGATCCTGACTCTCGTGGCCTATTTGGTGGTACTAGTCGCGGCGGGCTCCATCTTAGCCTCCATTTATAATGCCATGAACGAACGGCGTCGTGAGTTCGCCATCCTGCGTGCCTTGGGGGCCAGGCGGCGCACTGTCTTTGGTGCGATCGTGCTTGAATCCACAACCATCGCTGCCCTGGGGGCTGCTCTGGGTTATGTGGTTTATGGGTTTATCCTCGCGTTTGCGACAGTCATTGTCCGCTCCCAGACAGGTGTGGTATTGAGTCCTTTCTCTTTCCATCCTGTGCTCTACCTGGCACCATTGGGTATGATCCTGCTTGGCGCCCTGGCGGGGATCCTGCCCGCACTCAAAGCTTATTCCACGGATGTGGCCAATAACCTGACACCTCATTCCTGATGAGTTCCAAAGGAGACCTTTTCGATGGCGAAGGCTGCCCACCCTCTACAGGATTCCCCTGATCAGCTCGACAAGACCGAGCTATTTGATGGTTTGGAGATCGGATTGTTTTCGATTGAAGGCAAGGACGCCGGAGATTTTCTTCATCGCCAGTTAAGCAATGAGATCAGAAACCTGACGATCAACTCGGGTGTACCCGTCTGCCTTCTCAATCGTGAGGGAAGGATCCTGCTTTATTTTACCCTGTGGAAAACTGAAGCAGGTTATACAGCGATAGTACCTGAGCAGCAGAGACAGCAGTTCATCCCGTTACTGGACCGAGTTCTTTTCAGGGAGGATGTCCGCTTGACGGACCAGTCCCCGGAAATCACCGCATTGGTTCTTTCCGGGACCCGGTTGGTGGAATCGCTTCATACCCTTGGTGCTGTACGAATGGATGACGCAGTCTTTCAGTCTGTTTCTTTCATACACGAAGGGATCCCGCTCAGAATCTTTCAAATGGATTGGTTACTCCAACCCTGTGTGCTTCTCCTCTGTCCAAAAGAGCGAATAACAGAAATAAAAGGAAAGCTCATGGACGCAGGTTGCATGGAATCAGGTTTGGATGTTTTCCATAGTTACCGGGTGGAGAAGGGAAGTCCCTGGCCCGGATATGAGGTGGATGAAACCATGATTCCCTATGAGTGTGGTTTGACGCACACGGCCAGTCTGAGCAAAGGGTGTTATGTGGGGCAGGAGATCATCGCCCGGATTCACAACCTTGGGAAACCGCCCCGGATCCTTCGTGGGCTTGTGGTGGAGGGTGCAACCTCCCCTGAGCGGGGGACTCCGGTGTTTCACGAAAATGTGGAAGTGGGCAAGATCCTTTCTTCCGGATGGTCAAGCCATTTGAAAAAGCCAATCGCCAGTTGCTCGATCCGAGTCAAGTATGGTGCCGATGGTACTTCCGTATCAGTTTCGGGTGTCCCGGCGACCGTCAAGGAATTCCCTTTGGTTCATTGACCTTTCCCTTGACCCTCCTGTCCACAACCGCTGTAATGATCCTCCTGTGTTTGACCTTGCTGATCTTTCTGGGTTTGGGAGGTTTGGGATATGTCCATCAAAACACCTGTGGCGGGGAAGCAAGCGGGCTGGTTTGTTCCTCATGATTTGGATGGCTTTTTCGGATTAGCCATCGACAACCTTGTGCAGTTGATTGTCATCGTGGGATTGTGTTCCACAGTGTGTGGGATGCCTCCGGAAATTGTGTTTGGACGAATTCTTCCTGGTGCAGCTGTTTCGGTGGTGGTGGGGAATCTTTTCTATGCCTGGCAGGGAAGAAAGCTGATGTTGCGCACTGGCAGAAATGATGTCACGGCGCTTCCCTACGGCATCAATACCCCCAGCGTCTTTGCCTACATCTTTCTGGTCATAGCACCGGTTTATCACCAGACGGGAAATGCGGAGTTCGCCTGGAAGGTGGGACTGGTGGCGTGCCTGGGGAGTGGAGTTATTGAGTTCTGTGGGGCCTTCGTGGCTGAGTGGATCCGTCAGAGAACTCCCCGTGCGGCCTTGCTCTCCACACTCGCGGGCATCGCAGTGACTTTCATCTCGATGGATTTCGCCTTCCAGATTTTTGAAAAACCATTGATTGCATTCGCTCCTTTGGGAATCCTGTTATTGCAGTATCTGACAGGTTTGAGATATCCCCTGGGGATTCCAGGGGGTTTTCTGGCGGTGTTGGCAGGCACTGCACTTGGATGGGCCGGGGGGCTTTGGGGAGCACCGGTAATGGATCCCGCTAAAATCATCCCTGCGCTCCAGAGCCTGGGTTGGCATGTTCCGGTTCTCTCTATTGGAAGCTGGGGTGAGGCTTTCAAGGAGGGATGGACTTATCTCAGCGTCATTATCCCAATGGGCCTTTTTAATGTCATTGGATCTCTTCAGAACATCGAAAGCGCCGAGGCCGCGGGCGACCGTTATGATGCAAGGTCATCCCTGGCGGTGAATGGGGCCGGAACACTCCTGGCTGCAGCATTTGGCAGCTGTTTCCCAACCACGATCTATATCGGTCATCCAGGTTGGAAAAGGATGGGTGCTCATGTCGGATACTCCATCTACAACGCGATTTTTATCAGTCTCATATGTTTCCTTGGAGCGATGCCTCTCGTTTTGTCCCTGATACCCATGGAGGCCGGAGTGCCAGTCGTTCTCTGGATTGGGATCATCATCACCGCTCAAGCTTTCCAGACCACTCCCAGGGAACATGCGCCTGCTGTAGCGATTGGACTTTTTCCAGCTGTCGCGGCTTGGGGATACCAGATGGTGTCCAACACTCTGGTGGCTTGTGGAAAGACCCTGGGGGATGTCCTGCCCGCTTTTGAGGCCAGCAAGAGTCACATGGCGGGATTGATTGCCCTCAACCAGGGATTCATTCTCAGTTGCATGGTGTGGGCTGCGGCTGCGGTTGCACTCATCGAAAAACGTTTCGTTGTGGCCGCTGTCTGGATGTTCGTTTCCGCCGTTCTCTCGGCCCTGGGAATCATTCATTCGTATGAAATGGTGGGAGGCAATGTAACCAATCATTTTGGCTTTTGGACCTCCCCCCAGTTTTCATTCGCCTATTTTCTTGTGGGAGTGGTGTTCCTGGCTTTCGCACAGTGGTTGAAAACCAACCCTCAGGAATCTATGGGTCCAATGGAGTAGGTTGATTTTTACTGTGTTGGAGGAGGTGTCGGGGTTGGGTAAATGGTTCCGAAGTCTTCGATGAACCGTATCAGGTCATTCGCATCCACCCGGCCATCCTGGTTGAAGTCTGTCGCAAGGTATCCATCATTGGAGTAAGCGGGGCAGGGACCACTGACACGGATGAAGTAAGACCCTGTTTGTCCATCCTGCCTGGCTTCCACTTCAACAAAGAGGACTGATGTCTCCGTGGCGGTCCACACCAAACACGAGGCCAGTCCTGCTCCCTCGCCACTATTCGCGCTCAAGAGAGAGCTTCCGTCCGCTGAAAAAAGCTCGATGGAGGTTTCTGATAGAGAACCGTTAATGGTTTCAATAATATAGAGAGAGTCCTTCGTGGCATTAAAAACAAAAAAATCCGGGTCGTTACCATAGTTGATTGAACCACTCACCAAGGTGTTGATTTCCAGGAATGTTGCATTTTGTGATGAATTCCCATGGTCGTCATAAACAGTGGGAGAGGGTGTTGGTGATGGCGTTGGAGTTGGGGTTGTCGTTTCCGTCACTGAGGGTGTGGCGGTGGGGGTTGGTGTGGGCAATGTGTTTGTTGGTGTCGGAGTCCCATTGATGTAATCGATGACCACCTGGGCCCATTCGGTGGTCCGTGTACAATCCTCGCCGGCACATCCGGTTTCAGGGCAGACGTTTGAACGTTTGCATTTGAGTTGAGAGTCAGTCACGTAATCGGAATCGCCACGTACCAGGACACCTTCCACTTCATAGGAATCCAGATTGATGATTGCAGAACCAGAATTGCCACCATATGTGTCGGTGTTAGCCACGAAGAAGTCCGGATCAGAGTTATCACGGACATTGGCTCCACCAGCGATTTTCAGTGGAAGTCCAATCGGATATCCCATGACCGCCACACTCTGTAGATCCGGAATCTTTCCGGAAATCCGGAATGGAAGGGGAATACGTCCCACCACATCACGGTCCAGGCGGATGACAGCCCAGTCGGAATTGCCAGTCGAACTGGCCAGCACTTCGATGGGATAATATACATCCTCTATAGGAAAGTGACTGACCAGGTGGTCTTCACTCTCCATGCGAAACCCAAAAACCACGGCTCGAAAGTTGAGGCTGCTGATACAGTGTCCCGCGGTGACAATGAGGTTGGGAGCGACAAGAAAAGCTGAGCAGTATCCGGGGGTAGGTTGAAGAAGGAAACGTTCATCCGAACAAAAGCCCATGGAGAGCAAGGTATCGGATGTATCGATATCGAAACCGCCACCGTTTGCGGTCAGGGCAATCTTGTTCACCATGATTGCGGTCGATTCAGACAAAAGCCGAAGATTCTCATTCGTGACCTGGTAGTAATCCTGGCGATTGTCCTCGCCATAGATGACCTTGGGCTGTGCAGAGATACTCCAGATATCTCCGGCCCCCCAAAAGATGGTCAAGATGGCAGGAAGGATTCTCACGGCTTGACAGATTCTCATATTTGGGGAAGTGCTGGATCGGCCGCCTTTCTTGTTGGGACTATAGGAATATCGGCGGACTCATGTCAACTTTGAGCAGGAGCCAGAAAGAACTCTGAGTTCTGGAAGGATATCGGAATGTCGCATAAGATACATTATGTCTCACTCCGAAACAATTCCGTCTGCCCTTATCCGGGAAAATGTAGACCCTTTCGTCAAGGTCTGGGAAATGTCACTATTCGTTGAATCCGCTGAGAGAACGTTCATTTGCGCGACTGGAAGCCTGAAAGCATGCTAGACATCCCCTCCATAAAAAGAATCTTCCGGAGACTTGTTCTTCTTGTTCCATGGGTATCTCTCCTATGCCTTGAGGCTGGCAACTGTCAAGAATCGCTTCTTCGTGAGTTCCTCGAGCCCCAGGATACTTTCAGTTTTGAACGCATCTCGCCTACCGATGCCGTCCTGAAATGCCGTTTTGAGAAGAATCGTTTTCGCGTCAAATCATTAGCGCTTGCACTCCCGGAGGATGTGACCATCAGTTGGAGATTCCAAGGTGGTAAGGTCACCATTAATACCAAGGAATCCATTCTTCCCGCCACCACTGTGGTAGATTTATCAAATTGGATTTCACTCAAGCGAATGTGGCTCTCAGACATCCCGCTTGCTGCTATCCGGTTTCAAAAATTTCCCAATCCCGGAACTTCACCCAAACAAGATAAAAGTGCATCGGAGAGCCTGTCCAACATTTCCGAGGCGACATTCGAGCTGCACTTTTCCCGCTCTTTTGGTCCCCCTTTCCCGGCGGAAGATCGCCACTTTCAGAAGGATCCTTTCCTGCAAATTGCCCAGCTTCTGGTGGCCAACCCCGAGGACATTCCGGGGATCTCAAGGGTGATTCCTCCTTCATCGAGTCAAAACAATCCAATCTATCGGTTATCTCAAAAGGGTTCATTCTGCAGACTCAGAATCACACATCCTGGGATTGTTTCTATTGCCGCCAAAGACCTCATAAGCAAAGGTTTCGACTTGAATCTGAAAGATGCTAGGTACCTCTCTCTATTTCATCAGGGGAGAGCGTTTCCTTTGTGTATAGAACATGAGGTCTCAGGGAAACTATCGGAAAATGATTCTCTCTGGTTCTTCTGTCCTGTTGTGGGATCCGATGAATCGCTTGAATCCACTTATTACCTGGGATGGGGTGAATCCCCGGGGGCCAGGATCCGGGAAGTTTCCAGTGTCCTCTCGGTAGCAGGCCCTGATCTGTTCTCCGTCTCCCAATCCGGTCACCAGGAGCCAGTCACCTGGGACTGGCGGATGGCTCAGATCGAAGAAGATCATCCGGATGTCTTTGTCAGCCAGGACACACTTGCCGCTCCGGTCGAAATCTTCTGGAAAGATCTTCGCACGGAAGATGATTCGCTCATCATCGATTTCGATCTCCCCAAGCTGGTGAACTTCGCAGAGGCCTCGCTGGACATTCATGCATCCACTGCCTTGCTTCAAATTCGTTTTGAACCTCCGCAGAACTACCGGGATGGAGGTAAATTCCATGTGATTCTCAATGAACTGGCTCTGGCCGATTCCATGCTTCCTTCAAACACCACCATTGTCAGTATAAAAGCTCCCGCTTCGATCCTCAGACAGAGAGGAAATCGGGTCAGCATTACTTTTCGAGGAAAACTGCCACCTCTGACTGATCAGGCCCATGGGGTGTGTCTGGATTGGTTGCGTGTCTGGTATCCAGGCCGTTGGCTGGAGGAAATGCCTTTAACCAAAATTCCCCATAGTCCTTTGGAGGTCTTTCCCCCTGTGGCCAATCTTGTGAACTGGAGACTACCCTCAAAATCAGGAGACTGGAGGTTCATTCAATCCAACCAGAAGGACCTTTCCTTAAACATCCAATATCAACCATCGACCATCAAAGAAGATGATTGCATTGGACCTTCCTCCTCCTGTCCAGGTGATTGGTGGCTGGTTGACCTGGAAAGTTCAAATCCTCCTGACACGATTGAACTATGCACCGGTGGCAGCATTTTACGGGATGACACCAGCCAGGCAGATCTCCTGGTGATTACCGATCCGCGTTATGTTCCTCAACTGAATGACTACCTCAAGCTCAACCAACGCAGGGGCTATTCGTCGCGGATTGCGACTACCCGGCAGATTTATGAGGAGTTTTCCCACGGTGAAAAGAGCGTTCAAGCCATCCGTGATTATTGCACCTATGCACTGACGCATTACCAGAGTCCTCGTCCTCAGTATCTCTGGCTGGTTGGGGAAGCACGCTGGGATCCCAACAACCGTCTCGGCTCACATGTTGAAGACCAGGTTCCCTCCCCTGCCCTCCACACAAGAGGGGTCATCCACAGCAATGATCAATGGTACGTGTATCTTGTTGGAGATGATGCGCTGCCGGATCTGCTTGTCTCCCGGGTTTCCGTGGGAACTACCAAGGAACTTGAGGCTTATCTGGGCAAGGTGAAAGAGGATCTGGAGGCACGGCAACTGGGGTGGTGGCGTGCCACGACTCTTTTCCTGACAGATGATGGATTCAGCGAGGAGGTTGAGACCTCTTTACGAAATGGTTTCAATCAGGTTTGTATTCCGAATCATATCCGCCAGGAGGATTACCCCCTTGATCCATTCCGTAAATTCGAGGCGGTTGGACGAGTGGGGAAAGAGGCGAGAGGTATCCGCGATGATGTAGTCAGAAACTGGTCCGAGGGTGCACGGTTAGTGGAATACGCGGGACACGGGGGAATCACGGTTTGGAGTCATGAATCTCTGTTCAAGGGGCTGAACCGTCCGGATAGCGATGTGGACCGGTTGAACAACAGAGGGAAGTATTCCTTTGTCACTATCCGTTCCTGCATGTCCGCTTCTGTCAACTGGCCGACTTTCCCTGGTGAAGTTTCAGTTTCCGAAGCCTTGATAAAAGCACCGGGACGAGGAGCAATCAGTGTCCTGGGTTCATCGGGTACTGAATTCGCCACAGACCAGGAGCGGTTTGGGGCCCAGGTCCGTGCAGGGATCTGGAATCACCACCTCGCCAGCATTGCAGAAGTGCGGACCTATGCACAATGTCAGTTTCTACTTCAGACACCTGAGCTTAAAGGCGTGGTGGATCAGTTTTTATTGCATGGAGACCCAACTTTGTCGCCGGATTTTCCCAGGACTTTAGACTCCCTGAAACTTGCTTGGCATAAAAAACAGGATGGGCCTGAGGTGAAAATCGATTGGAAGGGAGGAATCCGGGAAGGACAGGGTCAGGTTCGTTTTTATAGTCATGATGAAATGGTTTTCGAGAGCAGTGTGTTCGAGATCCCTCAAAGCACACAGTCCATTACCCTTTCGGTACCCCCTTCCCTTCCCTTTAAGCCTGTCTTGAGAATGGGGCTTTATCTTTGGGATACGACAGCATCCCAGGATGCCTTCCGGGCAATCCAGGTTCCGCCCATCGAGCCTAATCCACAAGAGACTTTGAGCCTCTATCATTCCTGGGTGAAACCGGCAAGCGGTGTGGATCCTGAGATCTCGGATATAATCATGAGTCCCACCGATCCAGTTGTTGGTGAATCGGTCCTGCTGACAGTCAAGGTCAGTAACCCTGCCAATGACTTGATACAAGTGGTCAATGCGGAGGCCAAACGGGGAGCTACTCCGGACACTTTGAAGCGGATTGAGCAGGAGATCCACAAGAAGGGGGGATATCCTCTCAATCTCTTCCCCGGAGAAACACGGAAATTCCAGTGGCTTCAGCCGCCAAGCGACCAGCCCACCAGAATGGATTATCAGGTTGCGATCCACACCCCTGGAAAAACGATCATCAAATCCGCTTCAGCGGTGATTGAGACACCACCTGAACTCAAGATTCTGGAACTCCGCCCACACCATCAACAAGAGGCATACTCAGCAAGTGAGCCATTAGTAATGGTGGCACGTGTCCAGAATGTAGGGGGACGTCCCACCCAACCCCTACGCTTGATCTGTCATGAAATGCATTGGAACCAGACAGCTGTAGTTGAACTCCCTGCTCTTCATCCGGCACAGATTTATGATGCGACTTTTTCGGTCATTGCACCCCAGAACGCATTCGATTGGGAAACAAGGTTTGACCTCCTGCCCATGGCACAAACCAGCCGGACAAAATGGCACCGTCAGAGCTTCCGTAGTGAAATTCCACGCGAGATCAATCTTAAGGCTGATACAGATCCGAAGGTATTGTCCCAGTTGTTTGAGACAGTCGATGATCTGGCTCCGTTTACTTTCAGGTCCCTGGAACCTGGAAAAACAACTTTGCGCGTGTCAGATCATGCTCAGTTCAAAGACTCTCCTGTCATGAATCTCGAAGTCCTGGACACTTCAGATGTCAGAAGTGCCACTCATGCCGGAGTCGCAGCCTGGCAACACCAGGTGGGATGGTGGTTGAGTCCCTTCCAGCTCCAGACACATCCCCTCTGGTCAGGGAAACCTTTCAAGGCAAGGCTGCCATGGGATAAACCTCCCGCGCTTGCGATGATCGCACCAACCTATTACAAACATGACAATTACCAGTTCGTCGGATTTCCGATGCCCGCTCTGACGATCGAGTCGGAGAGCTGCACTTTCAACCTGACACCCTCAAACACCCATGCCGATGGACATTTTCAGCCAAAACTGGTTGAACTTCAGGCACCCGGGATTGATTGGACACTCATAAACCATCGAGGAACATGGCCTGGCTTTTCCGGATTCCGAATCGCTGAGGTGCCGGAGATCCTGACTCCTGTCATTGCACTTCCCGAAGACAGTCTCTGGAAACCAGAGATTAATGTGGAATGGATAGGGGGTGTTCCCGGTCAGGCCACTGGCGAGATTCGCTGGAAAAACAATGGGGCAGACTGGAGCCAGTGGACTCCAATCAGAAAAACAACCACCACCACGGGGAACAAGGCTCAGATCCGTTATTGGGCTGTTCCGGATCAAGCCATGAAGGGAATGCTCATCCGTTCTTTACAGATCCGGTTTGAGAAGGGATAGCTGGGAGCGGGAAATGCAAGGCGGGAGTGTTGTTTCTTTATGGAAGGTTATAAAGGGTTGGATGATTGCCCTTCTGGTGTGCGGTGGATTCCTTTCGGTTGTCTTCTTTTGTGCTCCTGTCATCCTCAGGCATGACCGGGATACCAGTGTCTGGTATCTCAGTTCCCTCGCCAAAGAGAAATGGAGTCAGTTCGAATCTTTACCCGCCGATACCGAGCGTTCCAGAAAACAAGAGCTTCTTGAGGAAGCTGCCAACTGCCTGAAACGTGCCCGCGAGATACGCCCAGACAGTCACTACTACCAATGGTTTGAAGCGCTTGTTCTTCGAACCTTGGCAAAAACCAAGGAACCGGCCGACCGTGCTGCTGAAGCTGAGTCTCTCTGTCTGGTTCAACAACTGTGGGAACATCCGGGAGGAAAGACTCAAAAAACCGCAAGGTTTTTGGCCGATTATTACCTGACTCATGGGAAAGTGGATCGAGCCTCCCCCTACATAGAGTTCTTGCTTGATTTGGATCCCGGCGACGTGCTTGTTTACGATGGGCTTATCCAGGCATCCATCAGGTTGGGTGATCTCCAGGCAGCATTGCAGGCTTTGGAAAGAAAATCACAGTCAACTCACTTGACGCCGGAAGATCACCAGCTGCTCGCTGTTCTTGCGATTCAGACCGGTGAGTATGGCAAAGCCATAAATTCCCTGGAAACTGCTCTGGAGAAAGGCGGGGAGACAACCGAACGATGGTTCCTGTATGGAATCGCTCTTTTGGCGAAAGGTGACTTTGAAGCAGCCAAAATTGCCTTTGGTGTTTACAAAGAGGCCGTTGGCCCGGCCGCGCCTTTTCCGAGTGCCGAATCGATGGGATTGATGAAATTTCCTGAAGACCTCCTTCCTGCGTTACAACAGACTTACCAGGCAGCCCTGCCATCGAGGGAGAGGTTCAGGTGAGTTTTTCGATATCCGCACGAGGTGCATGGACACACTCCTCGGGAAGAGAACAGCTCCTGACAGGGGCTGTCTTCCTGACCACCGGGATTCTTGCCGTTTCGGTTCTCACCTTGATGCTTATCGAACACTGGAATCTGGTGGATGGGGGGATTCATCCACTCTACCTGTTGCCAGCTTTTTCCGCTTTGATAACGTTGGTACTGGCCATCACTCGTTGGCCAATGCTTGCGGTGCACCTCTCTTTTCTTGGTGTGATCCTTGACCAATGGGAAAGGTTAAACTTCTCAGGTGTTCCGTTCCTGACACTCAGCAAGATGGTCTTCCTGACCTGTGTCATTGTGCTTTTCGTGAGACACCTCTTTTCTTCTCCGCCTCTGCTTCAACTTCCTTCCACGGCCCTGGCTCATATCCCTTTCTCATTGATTTGTCTCGGATCTACAGTTGCTTTCGCCTATAGCCTCCGGTCAGGCCTTCGTTGGGTGATTGCGCCTCTTACATTACCTGTCCTCGGGGTAGTCCTCACCCAATTCATCCCCCACCAGAAAGGCGCGGTCAGGCTTCTCAAGGCCTTCGCGGTCTACAGTTTCTTTCCCATGCTTGTGGCATTGCTGGAATCCCTGCTCCACCGCCGTTTTTCGGGACCGGAAAGTTTCGTGCTGTATGGGATTGATGATATCTTCCGCGTGGCCGGCACCTATGAGAATCCCAATGATTATGTAGTTCTGCTGCTTTTCAGTGTTCCAATCCTGCTCCTGTGGGCCTATCAGACACAACGTTGGCAGGTTCGTTTCCTCCTCCTTATAGGGTGCGCGCTGGAGTTATTGATCCTGACAAAGACTTACTCGCGCAGTGGATATCTCTCCATGGCCTTTGCCCTTTTTACCATCGCGTGGTTAGGAAAAGGGAAGATCAGGCGTCTTGGTCTGGCCGTTTGCCTGGTTGGGATACTGGGGCTGGTGAGCCTGCCGGATACACGAGAAAGACTTATCACCCTGACTGGAATCCGAGGTGAAGGGCCGGGTGCCTCTCAAGCTCTTGCCTCAGTCAGTTTCCGTAAGCAGCTTCTCCTGGTGGCCTGGACTGAGTTTTTGAACCACCCGATATTCGGGGTTGGATTCAGTAATATCGGACCACGGGCCAAAACATATTCCACCATGCTGGACATGAAGACCACGGCCGAGAACACCTATATGGAGGTGCTAGCTGAACTGGGACTCGTTGGCTTCATGGCATACCTTTTTTTCCTCATTTGGGCCTGGCGGGCAATGAAATCCGGTCTGATGCGTGTCCGTGGGGATCACGACATAGAACCTCTTTTTGTGGGGCTGGCAGCTGGTTATTGTGGATTCGCGTTCAACAGCCTGTTTGATACGAACATCCAGGATAACCTGCCCTGGGTCCTTCTGGCAGTCATGGTACACCTATCACCACCACCCGCGAATCGATCATGCAGCGGATAGCTCAGATTATCGGTCAGCTTTCCTGGGGAGGAGCTGAAAGGCAGCTCTATGAGCTGGCAATCCGGCTGCCGGAGGAAGGATTTGAACCTATCGTTTACTGCTTGTCGGAAGAGACGGATCCATACCAGAGAATGCTTGAACAGCAGGGTATCAGGGTCCGGTTTTTTCCACGAAAGTCACACTTCGACCTGGGTCGTGCCTGGGCGCTCAGGCGGATGTTGATGCAAGATCGCATCGCATTAGCTCATGCCTGGCTTGAAAATGATAATGCTTACACTGCGGTTGCCCATCTCTTTACTCACCGTCCCTGGATCGCCTCCATGCGCAGCCGTTCCCTGGATCGTGATCGTCTCCGTAAACTTATTGACGGTTGGGCACTGAAACAGGCAGATCTGGTGGTCGTGAACCAGCGAGAGGTGGTGGAGTATCTTGCCCATGAACTGGACTGTTCAGGGAAACAAGTCCGCCTGGTTCATAATGGAGTCAATCTGGACCGTCTGGTTCAACAAAAGAGCCGGAGTGAGGTTCGCACCCAGCTTGGTGTTTCAATCGATGCGCAGGTCCTCCTTTTTGCAGGCAGGTTGGAACGGGAGAAACAGATCCATCTGCTTCTCCAATCATTTCAAATGACCCTTGAACAGGTTCCAAAGTTAAGGTTGTGGATTGCGGGAGATGGGGGACTGGCAGCAACACTCCGTAAGCAGTCCCATGATCTGGATCTTGAGGAGAAGGTTCAATTCCTTGGAGTTCGTGATGATCTTCCCGATCTTTATCATGCAGCCGACCTTTTTGTCCTGTGTTCATCCTCGGAAGGTTTGCCGAATGTGGTGTTGGAGTCGATGGGGTGTGGAACTCCCGCCCTGGTCACGCCCGGGTGTGGTTGCCGGGATCTTATTGTTTCAGGTGTGGATGGCTGGATTTGTCCCGGCGAAGATCCAGCATGTTATTCCTCGATGATCACCACAATACTTGCGGACAAAGTCAATCTTCACGAGGTTGGGAAGCGGGCGGTGACAAAAATACGCGAGGGGTATAGCGTTGCCGGGATGGTAAACAGTATGACCAGACTTTACTGTGAGCTCCTGGAGGCTCAGGCTGTGGGATAGTACCTTTGTTCGATTCCGGTAAACTCCCCCCTCTTCCAGGCCGTAGGAGCATGGGGGTATTGATTGCACAAAATGCCTAGAAAGAGAGAGGAGAGATGGAGAAATTTACCAGTTTGCGCAGCCGAATGATGGCGGGAGAAAAAGCGATCGGACCCATCCTGGTCCTTCCCTCAGTACACATCAGCCAGATGGCCGCGACGGAAGAAGGGGTCAACTTTGTCTGGATCGATCTGGAGCATGGAGCAATCGGACGCGAAACGGCGGCGGGTATGGTGGCGGGCAGCCGTGGCAGAGCTGCACCATTGGTGCGGGTTACCAGTGGTGAACACTGGCTGATCAAGCAGGCACTGGATATGGGAGCCGAAGGTTTGGTGGTCCCAATGGTGGATACTGTGGAAGATGCAGAGAAGATCGCCAAATCGATTCTCTACCCCCCACGAGGGTTTCGTGGTTATGGGCCGGATGTGGCTGCACAAACCTGGGGAATTCCAATCGGGCAATACCCAGACAGGGCGAATGAAGATTTGCTGCTGGTTTTACAGATTGAATCCGTGGAGGGACTACGTAACGCGGAAGCGATCGCAGCGGTTGATCGAGTTGATGTCCTTTTCGCAGGAGCCTATGACATCACGGTTTGCCTGGGAAAACCGGGAAAGGTCAATGATCCTGAGGTCGAAGCCGCCATTCTCTCGGTCCGTGATGCAGCTCACAAACAAGGCAAGTTGGCTGGGACAATCGCCTTGACTCCCGACTTGGGACAGAAACGCCTTGATCAGGGCTTTGATTTCCTGGTAACCGCGACCGACATGGTGTTGTTGTCTCGTGGCCTTCATGATTACCTGA
Organism: uncultured bacterium; assembly: GCA_964481775.1. Taxonomy (GTDB): domain Bacteria; phylum Hinthialibacterota; class Hinthialibacteria; order OLB16; family OLB16; genus OLB16. The sequence continues at coordinate 26,883 of CAYZUX010000048.1, forward strand.
ACGCCCTGAAAATTGAGAAGCAGTAAACCTGGACATGATGAAGGAGGAGTGAGAGTGAATCCTGAAAAAAAGTTGAGACTTGGGCTTCCGAAGGGGAGCCTTCAAGAGAGTACTTTCCGGTTATTCCAAAAGGCGGGATGGCGGATCTCGGCTTCGGCGCGTTCCTATGCCCCTTATGTGGATGATCCGGAGCTGGAGATCACCCTGCTGCGCGCACAGGAGATGTCCCGCTATGTCGAGCAAGGAGTGCTCGATGCGGGTTTGACTGGATTCGACTGGATCCAGGAAAACAATTCCGATGTCCACCAGGTCTGCGAACTGGAATACGCCAAACAGGAGTTCCGCCCCGTCCGCTGGGTACTGGCAGTTCCTGAGGATTCTCCCATCAAATCCCCCAGGGACCTGCAAGGCAAACGGATCGCCACGGAATTGGTGCAGTACACCCGCCGTTGGCTTGAGACCCAGGGCGTTGCTGCCGATGTGGAGTTCTCCTGGGGAGCTACCGAAGCCAAAGTTCCCAATCTTGTCGATGCGATTGTGGAGCTGACAGAGACCGGAAGCTCCCTTCGGGCCAATAAACTCCGTATTGTCGAGGAATTGCTACGGTCCACCACCCGCTTTTTCGCCAACCATGCCAGCTGGAAAGATGATTGGAAGAAATCCAAAATCGAAGGTATGGTGATCCTTCTTCAGGGCGCATTGAATGCGGAGTCTAAGGTAGGTTTGAAGATGAATGTTCCTCCCCACGCTTTTGAGAAAGTACTCGAGGTTCTTCCATCCCTGAACAAACCAACCATTTCTCCGCTGGCAGGTATGGACGGGTGGAATGCAGTGGAGGTTGTAGCCGATGAAGACGTAGTGCGGTGTATCATTCCTGAACTGCGCCAGGCTGGTGCCACGGGGATCATAGAGTACCCGTTGAACAAGGTTATTTACTAGGAATCAGGAGCTCACCTCAATGATTGTTGTCATGAACCATGGCGCTCTCCAGGAGCAGATCCAGGCGGTCATCGCCCGGATCGAGGAACTGGGATTTATCGCGCATCCCATCATCGGCGTGGAGAGAACTGTCATCGGGGCGATTGGCGATGAGCGTGACAAGCCAGCCCTTCAGCAGATCGAGGGGATGGCGGGAGTGGAGAGCGTTGTTCCGATTCTTAAGCCCTTCAAACTGGCCAGCAGAGACCTTAAGGAAGCATCCAGCCAGATCCAGGTAGGAGATATTGCAGTTGGAGGCAAAGCAATCTGTGTCATTGCCGGCCCATGCTCAGTAGAAACGCCCGAATCTATCGTGGCCAGCGCCCAGGCAGTCGCCAAAGCCGGTGCCCAGATGCTGAGGGGTGGCGCTTACAAGCCCCGCAGTTCACCGTACAGTTTCCAGGGGCACCGTGAGGAAGGTCTGAAAATGCTTCAGGCCGCCAAGGACGCCACCGGCCTCCCGATTGTGACCGAGGTGATGGATCCCCGGAACTGTGATCTGGTTGCCAGGTATGCCGATGTCCTTCAGATAGGTGCGCGCAATATGCAGAACTTTCAGCTTCTGACCGAGGTGGGAAGAGTTGGAAAACCTGTCCTCCTCAAGCGAGGTATCGCGGCCACCATTACCGAGTGGCTGCAGGCCGCGGAGTACATCCTGAGAGAGGGTAATCCGAATGTGATCCTCTGCGAGCGTGGGATTCGATCCTTTGGAAACGAGACACGCAACCTCCTCGATCTCGCGGCGGTGGCGGTGGTCAAACGGTATTCGCACCTTCCCATCATTGTGGATCCATCCCACGGCACGGGTGATTACCACTACGTTCAGGCAGTCAGCCTGGGAGCCATCGCGACTGGCGCTGATGGACTGATGGTCGAAGTCCATCATGATCCCCAGAATGCCTGGTCAGATGGTGCCCAATCCTTGCGTCCAGACAAGTTCTCCCGCCTCATGGAGGCAGCCAAACCGGTCATCACTGCGGTGGGACGAGCCTATACCTGGTGATCTTCCTCTTTCAAAATCATTCGCTGCAAGTGAACCAGGAGACACTCGTGGTTGACTGCCACATAGTCACAGGAGACTGGAAAAGGATTCGTTCCGGAAGAATGGAGCAGGATTGAATACATTCCTGTTTCCGCTGCCAATTGTAGGTCATACAGGTAATCGCCGATATGAATGATCTGCTTGACGGCTTCCGGTCCACGCCACGCAAGGCTGGACAGGGCCTCGTGCAGCGCCTCGTTAACCGATTCGGGATCGTCTCAGCCACCATCCGCCTGTACCGTCTGTAAGATGCCCTGGAACGCGCCGACATCGCCC
>CAYZUX010000049.1:0-29051 GCA_964481775.1 uncultured bacterium
GAATTGGGAGGCTCCTCCAGCAGGGAGGTCATCGCGGTTCACACTGGTGATGACCACATATTTGAGCCCAAGCTGCTCGATCGCGTCGGCCAGGCGTAAAGGTTCATTGGGATCGACCGGAGATGTAGGGCCTTTGGGAACTGAACAGAATCCACAGGTGCGGGTGCAGTTTGGTCCAAGGATCATCACGGTGGCGTGGTTCTTGGACCAGCACTCCCCTTGGTTCGGACAGCGCGCTTCCTCGCAGATCGTCTGAAGTTTCAATTCCTTCAGGAGGCTTTTGGTCCTCAGGTACTCCGGAGCCGTGGGAATCTGCTTCCTGAGCCATGGTGGGAGCGGTGTCCGTTGTTTGCGCGGTAAGGTGACTTGCATGGAAGAGAGTGTCCAGTTTCCTTAGGTTGTGGCGCAGTACTCCATGCCAAGTGCCTGCGCGGCACCAGTTGAGGTCGCTTCAGGCGCAGCGAAAACCGCCTTCGGTGGATGCCAACGGCAGCCGGGACCACGGTACTTGGTGTAAATGGTCTTGAGATCAAACCAGCGGCAGAGTTTCAAAAGCGGGAAAGCTAGTTTGCGGGTGGCTTTATTCTCTGCAAGCGGTTTGAGGAAGTGGAAGACTCTTGGGTAATCGAGCATGAAGTAGGAAAGCTTGCCGATCAGGTCGATCATCTCCTTGTCTTTGAGATCCAGCACGACATACCAGTGATTGCATTCCGGGATGTCATCGACCGTTCCCTCCCAAAGTCCCATCTCACTGGCCATGCGGGCCAGACCGGTTCCAGGGTAAGGCTGGAAGAAATGGATCACCATCACATCGGCCTTGCAACGGATGTTGAGTTCGATGGTTGACAGGGCTGACTCCACGGTCTCCCCGGGAACACCAAACATGTTCTGAGTCAACAGTTCAATGCCGCGTTCATGGAGCAGCTCTCCACACTGGATGAATTGCTCATCGGTGATGTTCTTGTCCAGGATCTTGTGACGGATATCGAAGAAACCATTCTCCAGACCGATGACCGCGCGTTTGCAGCCTGTTTCGGCCAACAGGTCCGCCATCCTGACAGTCAGGTTATCCGCACGCAGGTGTGCCAGGTAAGGAAGACCAACCTTTTCTGCATAAAGTGGCAGGAGCTTTTCAAGATAGCGGTAATTGAGCGAGAAGGTATCATCCTGAAAGGCCATGTACCGTTTGCCGAAACGATCGCGCAACTCCAGGCACTCGCCAATGACATTTTCCGGTGAGCGGTACCGTGTATACCGCCCCTCTTGCAGATCAAGGGCCACATGGTTGAAACAGAAGGTACAGTTGTAAGGGCAACCACGTCCCGCCATCAGGTAAGCGATGGGACTGTCGCGCAGGTGGGGGAACTTGTACAGGAAGGTGTGATCAGGATAAGGGAACTCATCCAGTTTTTGCTCATACGCCCTGGGAGGATTGGCGCGTACCGAGCCATCCGGCATTTTCACATGCAGTCCCGCGACCTCGTAGGGCGACTTGCCTTCCTCGAGAGCAGTGACCAGTTCCAGCATCGGCCATTCGCCTTCCCCCACGCAAAGAAAATCGATGGTGTCGGTGTGGATGAATTCAGGGAAAAAAGAGGGATGTGGGCCTCCCACAATCGTGTAGTAAGCGGGCATCCGTTCCTTGAGCATCCGGTTGAACGCCATGTAACGGTTGTGAAGGCCGGTCGAGATGGAATAGCCCACCAGGTCGGGCTGGAATCTGACCACCTCATCGGTGGACCAGTGAGCACGTTCACGAGGGATATCGAAATAGTCGACTGTATGCCCCGCTTTTTTGAGAACAGCCCCGATTGAAGTAACACCCAATGGTTCCTGGCCAAGGATGATATTGTCCAGAACAAAGGCTATGCGCATTGATTCACCCCCTGGGTCACGGTCCGCAAATCTTCACAGACAGGCTCACTTCCCGCAAGTGCTCTTAATATAGTGTCAAATTCGAGACTTAACAAGCGGTTACTCCCACCTACCTTATTTTATTTATGGATGATCCCAATGGCGAGCGCATTCGCGGCGGGATAGGGGGTGTTGTACTTGCTTCCTTCAACACCATTCCAATCGGTCTCGGCCCAACGGTTATCGAGGGTCATTCGTTTGATGAAGTGGAGGGAATCGAATTCCAGGCGGCCCTCGCCGAGGAGGCCATCAATATCGGAATTGTAGCCTATCGGGATGGTCACCACGAGCGTTCCACCTGGCGCCAGGAGAGATCTGAGATGCTCCAGGGCCCGAATCGGTTTCTCTGGATCCCGTGGAGGATCATCCCAGCCGACATGTTCCAGGGTCGAGATGCACACGATGATGTCATACTCCCTGTTGGGCTGGAAATCGATCACATCAATGTTTTGGACTCCATGCGCCTTCTCATACTTGTCCACGACCTCATGGTCTTTCCCAAAATAGTGAGAGAGAACATTTCCGACCTCAAGGACACTCGCTTCCGGTCTGGCCTCTAAAATACGGCGCACGATGGGAATCTCCACCGTGCGCTCATTCCTCCAGGTCCGGTTGTACCAATGGTAAAAGTAAGGATACTCCTCACCCCCCAGGGTGAAGCGCTCCGACGAACGGAACAGTTTGTAATAGAGCAGCCAGAGGAAATGTTTCCGGCGGCCAGGTTTTCTTTTGTTGGCCATGGTATCTCTTCGTGTAATCCGGACCTCACTCAGTTCCCAGAAGGCTTCTTGTCGCGCGGAGTCAAATACCAGTCCAGGCGGTCCTCCACTCCCTTGATCGAATCGATTTCGCCATCGGTAAAAGGATAAGTTTCCTCGAAGCGTTGGAGCATTTCCGCCTCTATCTCCGCGATAACCTGGGCCAATTCCGGCCTGCCCGCGAGATTGGTAGTCTCTTCTGGATCCGCTGCAATGTCATACAGGATGCGGGTTCTTCCGGGAAGCGGCCTGCCTGTCTTGTAACCATCCTCGCGTTGACGTTTTCCGGTCGTGTAAATGAATTTGTACTGATTTGTACGGATCATGGCCTCTTCATTTTCAAGGTACTCGCTGAAGACGAACTCCCTGCCTCCGCGCTGACCATCTTTCAGAAGAGAAACCAGACTCTCACCTTGAATCTTAGGGGGATTTGCGACACCACACACCTCGGTGATGGTGGGAAAGAGATCGACCAGTTCCACCTGTTTGGTGACGGGTTTACCGTTCATCCCCGCGCCCGGCAGACGTACGAGCAATGGGATCCTGACCGCCTGTTCGAAGAAACAATGCTTCTCGAAGCGTCCATGGTGACCGAGATTGTAGCCATTGTCTCCCAGATAGATCACCAGCGTGTGATCACTCATCCCGGCCTTTTCGACACTCTCCAACACGGTTCCGATATTCTTGTCGAGGAAGGCAGTTGAGGTGTAGTAAGACGCGATGATACGTTGTTTTTCTTCCTTGGTGAGTTCCCTGAAGATTTCCGGAATCTGCCAGTCATCCTCTGGTCCAACAACTGGAGGAGTGAATTGTTTGGGATCGAATCTTCCCCGGTATTCGAGAGGGAAATGAAAAGGAGAGTGTGGCTCGGTGAAACTTGCAAAGAGAAGAAATGGTTTCTCCCTATGTGAACTGATGTAATCGTGTGCCTCCCTGGCCAGCCAGGTTCCGCACATGTCGGCATCGTATGCCCCATAAGGAATATATGAGCCATTCAGCCAGATCCGTGCGGGATCCGCAAAGGGCTTCCAGACAGGAAGCACATCGATCCCATCGGGAAGGGGACGCGGGGGATGCGACTCCAGGTACTTCCTGTGATCGGAAGGGTCAATGTGGGTGTCAAAGCCATGGTGAAGGGAGCTGTTGAAGTGCATCTTCCCAATCGCGGCGGTGTCATAGCCAGCCTGTTTGAAGACCTCAGCCAGGGTGATGGTTTCATCCGAAAGCGGAGTCGGCAGCTGAGTGACTCCGACTGTGTGAGGTAACATACCCGTCAATAAAGACTGACGCGATGGAGTGCACACAGGTGAGTTGCAGTAAGCGGAATCGAAACGGACACCGGTATCCGCCAACCGGTCCAGGTTGGGAGTCTGGGCCAGAGGATTCCCGTAACATCCCAGGGTGTAGGCCGCACTATCATCTCCGATAATGACAACCACGTTATAGGGAACCTCCCTGGCCGCCGATGCTGTTCCTTCAGGGGTGAGGAAGAATGTGAAAAAAGCGAGAAGGAAGCCGGCAAACTGTACAGACAGGCTGGGGCTCATTCTCGTGGAGTGGTGTTTTTCCATCATGATTATCCTTTCCATTCCATGCATCATAAGACCCATACGGGTAACAGGTGAAGAAGGAGTGATCTGTCATGCTCTTACCATAGACATTCCCAGCCCACTCCGCCTACCATCTTTTCAAGTCATCCCCCTAACCTACATCCACGTGAGGTTATCCCATGGTACGCCTGTTTAGTGTCATCATAGCAACCATCCTCTGTTGTATCCCGTTCTCCTTTGGATCAATAGGGCAGTCCGCTCCCCAGGCCATCACAATCGATGGATCCTTTAATGATTGGACTGGGATCGAACCCATCACCTCGGGTTTACTTGCAGAAACCACCGGTGAGGTGGCTTCCCCAACCAATGATATCGCGCAGGTCTGGCAGGCCATTGATGCGGATGGCCTCAACTTTTCCATCCAGTTTGCCAAATCGTTTATCAAAGATCACCAGTGGGGTGTCCATGTCCTTCTGGATACTGACCTGAACAGGAGTACCGGCTTCCCCGCCGCACCGCTGGGAGTGGACTACCTGGTTCAACTGGATGGGAATCTGGTCCCCTCTCTGATGGTTCACCGCCGGGTGGAGGGCGCGAATGATTCCACCTGGTCCATGTGGCATAACGGAGTTCCGATTTCCAACACTGTCGCCACCGGCTCCGGCCCCAATAGCAATCGAATCGAATTTCTCATCCCCTGGGAAAACCTGACTGGTGTGAATCCGGAAACCCCCTTGCGGTACCGGATCAGCGAGAATAGCCCCCTCATGCAGGCCGGTCAGGGGGAGTGGGTTCCGGACTTCGGTCAAGGATTCTTCAGTGTGGGTTCTGATCCAGGTTCAATGCACAATGCCGAAAACATTTTGCTCAATGGCAATTTCGAACAGCTGACCGAGGCCGCTGCACGTCCTTTGCCGCAAAACTGGACTGAGATTCGGGGAGATACGAAGGGAATGTTGGAGGTTAAGCGAGAAGGAGGCTGCGCCCTCCACCTGACCACCCCCGCCACTGGTGTCATCGGCATGGATAGTACCCTGATGCCATTATCCCATGGCCTGATCCGTTTCCGCTACAAGGTGAACTCCTCCACTGTGAGGGGACGCAATCTCATGGTGCAGGTGATTGGCCGTGAAGGGGCAGAGGGAGCCGAAGTAGACCGGGAAAGTTTTTCACCACCCGAGTGGCACACCGGGGATGGCCAGTGGCATTCCACCAGCTTCGAGTTCCAGCTTCCTGGCGCATCTCAGTGTCTGGTTTCTTTGCGGGTCAATGGCGACTTTCAGAAAGCGAATGTCGGCCCGGGAGACTGGCTGATCGATGATGTTCAAGTGTTCGCCATTCACCAGGGCCCCGGACCGTGTCTGGCGGGTGTCTGGTCGGATCACCCTTTGGCTCACATTGGGCAGCCTGTCCGGTTCAGCGCCTGGGTGGTCAATGAGGGGGATGCTCCCGCGATGGATATAAAAGTCTCTCTCCAGGCCGGAGGAGTGGCTGTCGATTCAACCACCAAAACCCTCGATAGGGTGAATCCCGGTGAGTTCGAGCGTGTGGACTGGACACTGACCTCCATCGCCAAGGAACAATTCGTGATCCGAGTCCAACTGGACGATACCAGTCAGGCGAACCCGGTGAAATCGATGACCAATCCGTACCGGATCCTTGTCATCGATCCGAAGGAGGGGCTGACTCGCCAGGAGCTCTGCACTGATGACAAGGGCTTCTGGCGTCTGCTCGAAAAGCCATTAACACTTCAAGAGGGAAACACAGCACCCCTGATACCCATCCAGCCAAAACGGTCAGGTGAGATTGGTCACAACCTCTATGGCCTGTGTGTCCAGTTGCCGCGCGATAAAGATTATGAAGACCCATTCAACCCGAATCATCTGATCGACGGCGACCCGGAAACCTGCTGGTCCAGCCAGCAGCGTCCCACCTCTCTCCCAGGAAATGTCCCGTGGGTGGAAATAAAACTCCCTGAAGCAGTTAAGATCCAGCGAGTGAACCTCATCCCTTACTGGAACAACACTGATTTTCCTCGCGGATTTCGCCTCCTCGCGGCTTCTCAGGATGGTTCCTGGAGTGAAGCACTCAGAAAAAAGAATCTCCGGCTGATCCGAACAGGCACTCTGCGTGGAGATAAGTTTCTACAGGAATACACTCTACCGGAACCAGTTTCCTCAGACCGCTGGCGGATCGAGTTTGAACGTCTACCGCTCTCAGGCGGGAACTACGCCGAGGTATCCCAGGGATACAAAGCGCGGCTTTCCGGAATCGAGTTGATCGATGGGGAAGGGAAGAACATGGCGCTGCTGGAATCAGGTGCACAGATATCCGCGAGTGATGTCTTCACCTGTTGGCAGAATACAGCCCGAAATACCAATGAATCCTACAAACATCTTCTCGACCTGGGGATCAAATGGGTACGTGTCTCACAGTGGGGGGACCAGACTGAATGGGCGGCTGTGGAGCGTGAGAAGGGGGTCTTCGCCATGGATCAGTCCACCGATGCAGCCATCCATGAGCTTGCCGGCAATGGAGTCGACATCCTGTGGGGACTGCAATATGGCAACGCCCTCTACAACGATGTGAATGACAATCCGGAAAACAAACCCTGGGGGGAGATTGGTCCCATCTACAGGGAAGGTCACCCATTCTATCTTCACAATGGCCCTAAGACCGATGCAGCGAGGGAAGCCTTCTGCCGTTATGTGGACTATGTGGTTCGACGTTACAAAGACAAGGTTCACTATTGGGAGCTTTGGAATGAGGAGAACGGGTGGTTTCCCAACCATGAGCCTGAGCTGTATGGCAAGCTCCTGGCATCTGCCGGGCGGAAACTGAAAGAGGTGGATCCCTCTGCTTATTTCGTCTTTGGCGGAACTGCCGCACCCGCACCATTAACCGTTGAAAGGGCCTTGCGTGAGGGAGGTGCACCTTATGTCGATGCCTATGCTTTTCACCCCTATGGAATTGATAAACCAGAAGGGGGAATGGGCACCATGGAGTTCTACAAAGGGGAGAACCTCTCCAAGTCACGTGAACAAACTGGATGGGATACGGTGGAGCAGATCCTGGCTGGAGTCAGGGAACCTTTCGCCGCTCATGGAAAACCGAATATCGATGTCTGGATGAATGAGTGGGGAACCAATGTAACAGGTCTGGAATACACCTTTAATCCCGGGATCGGTGAGTTCGGTGCCACCAAGTATCTGATGCGTTTCTATCTTTACTCAGCCTGGCTGGGGGTCCGTACCGCCTGGTGGGCGTTCTACAACCAGAATATGAGCCAGGACTGGGGAATCATCGATCCCAAAGATTACAGCCTGAGACCATTGAGCTATGGCCTGCGTAACCTGTGCAGCATGGTCAGCGACTGCGAACCCATCCGCCCCTGTCCGGTGAAGCTGGCAACACAAGCCCCTGATCCACGCCTCATCGCCTTCAAACGACCAGCATTAAATGAAACGCTTCTCCTTTTCTGGGCTGCTGAGTTGGTGGATGAGAAAATCAAAGACTACCGTGGGTCGATCAACCTTCCCTACGCCAAACCACCCAAATCAGTCACAGTGACCGATCTGTATTGGGGATTGAGCCAGACTGCTGAGTATGTTTTCGAGGATCATCAACTCATAATCGAGACTCTTGTGGTTAGAGACTATCCAGTCTTGGTTACAGTCGTGGGGAGCTGACATTATCAGGAGTTGTCCACTGGTCGGGGAGAAGGTTCCGAAGGCTTACCTCGATAGGCCGCCTGAGGTATGACTTATGAAGAGGGCCAGGATGCGAATGAGTGATGGTCGCACCCTCGACCGTATAACTGCCGGGGGCTATGGATGCACGATTTTCCTGTTTTGATGACTTTTGCGGGCGGTCTCGCCGCTGCCCTGATCCTGGGATCTCTTGCACATTGGCTCAAGGTATCCCCCATCGTGGGTTACCTCCTGGCCGGTGTCGCTGTTGGACCATTCACTCCCGGTTATACCGCAGACCATACAGTTGCGGAACAGTTCGCCGAAATCGGCGTCATCCTGTTGCTGTTTGGAATCGGGTTGCGTTTTCACTTGAGGGAGTTACTCGCGGTTTGGCGTGTGGCTGTGCCAGGGGCATTGATCCAGAGCACCCTCTCCACAAGCGCGTTGGCGTTGTTGTTGCACCTGATGGGCTGGACCTGGATTGCCGGATTCATATTGGGCATGGCGATCTCGGTTGCCAGTACAGTCGTAATGGTGCTGGTCTTGAATGAACGTCATGATCTTCATGCGCCGATCGGTTATATCGCAGTGGGCTGGACTGTGGTGGAGGACCTCCTGACTGTTGCTTTGCTGCTTCTTCTACCCATCATATTCAGTCCAGGAGGTGGAACTAACGAGAGTGCCGTTACAGCCCTTGCCTTTGCTTTGCTCAAGGTCATTGGACTGGTTGCCGTGGTGGTGGTCCTTGGCCGTTGGGTGATTCCCTGGATCCTGGAACGGATCGAAAAGACTCGCTCGCGAGAATTATTCACCCTGGCGGTTCTGGTCCTGGCCGTGGGAATTGCCGTGGCATCCGCCAGGGTATTCGGTGTATCGATGGCGCTCGGGGCCTTTTTGGCGGGATTGGCAGTTGGCCGATCTGAGTTTGCAGCTCGCGCGGCGGGCGATGCGGTTCCGATGCGTGATGCCTTTTCAGTCCTCTTCTTTGTTTCTGTCGGAATGCTTTTTGATCCCCGGAGTCTTATCGAGAGTCCATTTGTTATTGGTGTAGTTCTATTGGTAGTGGTGGTTATCAAACCGATTGCCGCCATGTTGACAGTGAGAATTCTTGGTAAGCCCATGTCGATAGCCATTCCGGTGGGTGCGGCCTTTTCCCAGGTTGGTGAATTCAGCTTCATCCTTGGCTCGGTGGCACGCGACTTGGGATTGATCAATGATACTGGCTGGAATGCCCTGGTAGCCGCTTCGATCATCTCGATCGCCCTCAATCCCTCCATTTATCGCTGGGCAAGACGGCTTTCGGCCACGGTTAACCAGCTCACTCCTGTTATCGAAGGTGAACGCCCAGAGGTCGATCCGAACCGTTGTATCCTTGTCGGCTATGGTCCTGTCGGCCAAATCGTCCACAAACTTCTTGTGGACCAGGGGGCCGAGATCACCATCATCGATCTGAATCTCAACACCGTACGCCGGCTTCGCGCAGAGGGACACACGGCAATTTATGGGGATGTGTTACGTCCTGGAACCCTGGATGAAGCTGGGATCGCTACCACAGGCAGCCTGATCTTAAGTGCCGATGTCGAGGATGCCGCTGAAATCATCAGGCAGTCTCTCCTCCTGAATCCTGAGCTGCGTGTTCTCGTGCGTTGCACTCACCTGCGTGATGCCGCTGAGCTTCGGCGGGTGGGCGCTACAGTGGTTGCGGCAGGTGAGGCGGAGGTGGGGGTTGCCCTGGCTGAAGCAGTAGCCTCCAGCCACAATCTGGACGATATGACTGCAGCAGAACATCGTGAATCGATCCGGAGACGGCTCTATGGTACGTAATGGATTTATTAAGGAAGTTGCCGCTGTAAATGGGAACCCCCGCCCGGTTGACCGCCATGCAACCCCGTGTTGTAATCAACTCCTCAGGTGACTGGTCCCCAATCCAAGGCGGAGTTCACCGCCGGGAAACCTGACTCAAGATGGCCCACCTTACCGCCGCGGGCCTGGGCGGTAAATCGATTTCCATGTTGGCCGTCTATACGGTCATACAAGACAAGGAGCGCATACCATGACTCTCAATGCGGTTACTGAAAAGACACACCTGGGAGCAATTCAGCAAACAGACCCGGAGATCTATAACCTTATTCGTGCGGAAGAGAGACGCCAAGCGGACAACATTCGTCTCATTCCCTCTGAAAACTATGCCTCTCTGGCGGTGATGCAGGCGACTGGCACAGTCCTCACCAACAAATACTCGGAAGGCTATGCCGGCAAGCGCTACTATGAGGGGCAGCAATATATCGACCAGATTGAGCAGATTGCGGTTGACCGGGCCAAGGCCATTTTTGGAATGCCTCATGCCAATGTTCAGCCCTACTCGGGTTCTCCCGCCAACCAGGCGGTCTATCTGGCTTTGCTCCAGCCTGGAGACAAGGTCATGGGCATGGCGCTTCCCTCCGGTGGACACCTGACCCATGGTGCCAAAGTCAGCTTCAGTGGAAAGATCTACACCCCTGTCCCCTACACCGTCTCACCAAAAGATCACCTGCTCGATTATGCGGAAGTCCGAAGGATCGCACTTGAGGAGAAGCCCAGGATCATTTTCTGCGGTCATAGCGCCTATCCACGCATTCTCGATTTCACCAAGTTCGCGGAGATCGCCAGGGAGGCCGGTGCGGTGCTGGTGGCGGATATCGCTCACATCAGTGGTCTGGTGATTGGCGGGGTACATCCCACACCGGTCGGCAGCGCGGAAATTATCACCACTACCACCCATAAAACCTTACGCGGACCACGCGGCGGCATGCTGCTTTGCGAGGAACAACACGCGGCGGCACTCGACAAGGCGGTCTTCCCCGGACTCCAGGGTGGCCCCCATAACCACACCACCGCCGCCATTGCGGTAGCACTCAAGGAAGCCACCGCCCCTGAGTTCAAAGATTACGCCAGCCAGATTGTGAAGAATGCCGCCACGTTGGCCCAGGCACTACTCAGCCATGGTTTCAGCCTGGTCACCGGAGGAACCGAGAATCACCTGATCCTGATCGATATCACCCCCAAGGGCCTGGGCGGAAGAGATGCAGCCAAGGCGCTCGCGGCAGCGGGGATTGTAGCCAACTGCAACGCCATCCCCTTTGACACCCGCAAACCCTTCAATCCCAGTGGTGTCCGGATCGGCACTCCCGCGATCACCTCGCGCGGTATGAAGGAGCCGGAGATGGTGCAGCTGGCCAAGTGGATGGCTGATGTGGTGGCGAATCCGGAAGATGAGTCTGTCAGACAGCGTGTAGCAGGTGAGGTCAAGGAGTTGTGCGATCAATTTCCCGCGCCGGGGATCATCAGCTGAGATCAACCAAAGATACGAACTGAGATTGCCTGGAGGGAGGGGCTGCTCCTTCCTGGTGATTTACAGAGGAATGCTGTTCTCGTAAAGGTCATCCGGACAAATGTCCTGTCCCCCCGGCCATTCGATACTCAGCCCACCCACCTGGACACGGCGGAATACCTGCTCATCCTTGAGGGGCGCAAAGAAGGGGTGGTCGAGTCGATCTTTCATATCGAAGCGCCGTTTCTCACCATTGGAGAAATCGACAATCAGGGTGTAACCCTCAATAGGTTTGACAGCGATCGCATATGGCCGGATCATTCACTTTTCCCTATTTCAAACCTTCAATCTTAATGACCTCTCCATTCTCTGTAAGCGCGGTCCAAGATGCATGTAGTTCATCTTCCCTAAGCGCCACCCATGCCTCCAAGAGTTTCAGCTGCTTCCGATCAAACCCCCCTGCAAGGATTTCTCCAGAAAAATCCATCACGATTTCTTGGTCTCTATACCGGGCATGGATGTGAGGTTTTTGATGAACACCGCCTTTTTCCATGTACATATAGACCAGGATTCCATAGAACTGTGAGATCAGTGGCATATCTGTGTCCTGGTCTAGTTTAATCCCCTTTCAATTGAGTCTACAACACTTCTCCCCTCCAACCCCCAACTCATCGGACACCCTCGCACATGCCATACCAATAACCGGATGACCACATCCAGTCTCCTGCGTGCCCTCAGGGAAGATCCCATACTGACTCCGAGAGTGACAACTGCTGAGACCGTCTCCACAGCCAATTTCAACAACATGAATTCAAACAGGAGGATGGTGTGCCATTTGCCATGGTTCTTGAGGAAATACCGGTACCTTGAACGGTAGTATTCAATACGCACATCCACGAGGACTGTCTCAGAACTCTTTCCCTGACCATGAACCACCTTCGCGTCTGGCGCAATCACTACCCGCCAACCGAGTTTATGCGCCCGGAAACACCAGTCCGTTTCTTCGAAAAAAAAGAAGAACCGCTCATCCAATGGCCCGATGACGGTGAGCGCCTCTCCCCGGATGGCCAGGCAGGCTCCGATGACCGAATCCACATCCAGAACCTCTTTCGAGGTGTTGCGCACCTTGCGTTCATGGCGTGTTGGAGAAAGAAACTGGAGAAGGGCTTTGTTGACCACCTCGGTCAGGAGGGTCGGGAAGGGGGCAATCGAGTTTTGCGGGGAACCATCCTCATTGAGCAAGTTCGCTCCCACAATCCCCACCTGAGGGTTCTCCTCGAAGGCCCTCAGGATGGCCTTGAGAGCACCCGGACGCAAAGTGGCATCGGTATTCAAAAGGATAACATGTCGCCCTGTGCGAACCGCGAGGCCCTTGTTCACCGCACGGGCAAAGCCGAGATTGCTTCCATTCTCGATGATGACCACACCTGGTTGAGATTCACGAATCCGTTGGAGGCTTTCATCCGAAGACCCATTATCCACCACGATGATTTCAACTGAGATGCCATTGGCGGCGGAGTCATCCAGGGCCGATTGGATGGCTTTGAGGGTCAGTTCGGCAGTGTTCCAATTAACCAAAAGGATGCTGAAGATGGGTTCATTCATCGCCGATAGATGTCCACAACTGTTGCGGCCAGCAGCACCAAACTGACAAAGCCATTGGCGGTGAAGAAGGCGGCATTGATTCTCGAACGATCCTCGGGTGACACAAGGGATTGTTCCACGATCAGCGCCACCCCTACCACCCCAGTTCCCAGAAAGAAGAAAATCCCCATGTCCATCAGCAGCCCGAATCCCACAAAAAACATAAGCGCCAGGCAATGAAAGAATCTTGACCCCAGAAGGGCCTGCCTGGCTCCGAAGCGGGTTACCAGAGAGTGTAAACCCAAGCGGTGATCGACCTCCTCATCCTGAAGTGAGTAAATGATGTCGAACCCCGCAACCCACAGCAGAACCGCTATCCCCAATGGGATGGGGTACCACTCGATCCTTCCAGTAACCGCCACCCAGGCCCCCAAAGGTGCCAGTCCGAGCGAAAGCCCCAGCCACAGATGAGTCCAATGAGTGAACCTCTTCGCCAGGCTGTACCCATTCAGGATCAACCACACCACCGGTGAAAGGATCAGGCATAGCCGGTTGAGCATCCCGGCGCTGAGAAAGAGACACATTGAACAAAACAACCAAAGTAACCAGGCCGCACGGAGTGTGACCTCCCCGGTGACTGTGGGACGTTGCATGGCCCGCGGATTCAGCCGGTCATATTCAATGTCCATAATGCGGTTGAAGGTCATGGCCATGGTGCGTGCGGAAACCATCGCCACAAGAATCCAAAAGAGGATCCAGGGACTGGGAAGACCCTCGGCGGCCACAAGCATCGAGATCAACGCGAAAGGGAGCGCAAAAATCGTGTGGGGGAATTTGACCAACTCCAGGTATTTTTGGATCACGAGGTTGCCGGGAAGGGAAGGTAAGACAGGACCTTATCAACCATGAAATCGATCAGGTCATCCATATGCCTGGGTTTGAGATAGAAACCGGGAGATGCGGGCAGAATGATCGCCCCAGCTCGTGCAAGGGCCAGGCAGCGCTCGAGGTGGAGCTCATGAAGCGGGGCCTCGCGCAGTAACAGGACCAAGGGGCGTTTCTCTTTCAAGGCAACATCTCCAAACCGGGAGATGAGGTTGTCCGCAATCCCTGTAGCAATGGTTGACATAGTCTTAGCGCTGCATGGAACCACCAGGTACCCATCGAACTTGTGCAAGCCCCAGGATGGCTCTGCATAGAGGTCGGTGCATGAGTGGACCACCATACGGCTGAGTCCATTTTCACCACTCCAGTCGTGTTTTTCCCGCCACTCCCTGAAACTTGTTCCCAGTTCATCCTGCCAGACAAGGCTTCCGTATTTCGATAGGGTCACATGGAGTTCATGCCCACCGGCATGGAGCTTCTCCAGCAGACGCTGCGCATATACCGCGCCGCTTGCTCCCGAGATTCCGATAGCGATTCTCATCTCAGCAATGCTCCCTAAACACAACCATGATTATGGATACGCTGTGTTGCGGGGGAAGTCCCCTTTAGGGATTTTCACCGGGCTCACACACCTAGGATCTGTGCACCCTATCAGCTGTTGAAAAAGAGGGTAACCGTGGATTCCCGCTTCCGCGGGAATGACGAGACAAGCAAGTTTCCTCGGAAATCGTCATTCCCACGAAAGTGGGAATCCACGACTTCACTGCAATCACAAGTTTTTCGACAGGCTGCTATGGACCATGGTGGATTCATTCGGAACAAACCAGTACGATACTTGGTCCGAGGTAGGGTGAGTGACCATCGAGGTGAATCAACAGAACACACCTTTCCAGATATCACAGAGGCACTGGAGATTTCTCCGGATCGTCCTGATCTATCTCTACTTTTTCGCATTTCCGGTTTCTTTTGTCCATTATGCCATTGTCGAAACATGGGACTATGTGGGGATGGACTACCCCTTTTTTTACAATGCAGGGCGCAGTCTCCTGGCAGGCGAAACCCCATATCCCAGAGATGTCATCAACCACGAACCAGGTGCAGACCGGGCCTGGGGAAAATATGTCTATCCTCCTCTCTACGGTTGGATCATCGCTCCCACCACCGGACTATCCGAGCTCGCCTCAAAGAAGACCTATGTGTACACCTGTATTATCCTTTATTTCTTGTTGTTTATTCCATGGCGCTCCACCGTGAAATCAGCCTTCCATGAGCGTTGGGCAGCGTTTGCGCTTCTGTGTATCTGGGGGCCGACAGTCGAAACTTTCCGGTTTGGACAATCCAACCCCGTGACTTTCTTTTCCATCTTTGCGGCCTGTTGCCTGGTGGAAAAAATTTCTGCGGAGGGTGATCCACCTCCAAAGGCTTGGGTCGAAATGGGAGCGGGTGCCTTGATTGGCCTGGCCACCATGATCAAGCTCACCCCCATAGTCATTCTGCCAGTCCTGTTGATGGCAGGGAGATGGAGGATGGGGGTTGGTTATGGCCTGGGAATTCTGCTGACGTTTCTTTTGACCGGTGTACGCACCAATTATGAGTATTTCACCGTCGTCCTCCCCACGATGACTGACTTTGCTTCACGCGCCCATTTCATGTCCGTGAACCGTGGAATCATCGAGGCGGTCAACTTGTTAGTCCGAACAGGCGTCTTGCCTGCTTCCGCAAGCACGGCTGCCCCATCCATCGGCATGACCGCCAATGTCCTTCTGTATGCCTGGGTTCTCTACCTTGTTTTCCGGAACCGGAAAACGCTCACGAGAGCCAATGCTGTTCTGATTGGGTGTTACCTGGCCCCGCTGCTTGGTTCCAGCTGGTTTCACCATTACTCACTGGCATTGTTACCAGTCCTTTTTGTCATGAGGCATTGGATACGCGGACTTGTTTCGAAACTGGACCAGGCATGTTTTCCGGACACACAGGGATTCCAAGTCCCGGCTGAAGCATGGCGATTGTTGCTCCTTCTCATCTTCATCTGGCCGGATTTCTTCTTCTGGACCCCGGGACAGGCCATTCACGGTTTCTTCTTTGATGTGTTAGGAATATCTGATGAGTTACTGGTCTCGACCGCGAATCTGATGGCCTTTCTTCTAATCCTTCCGGTCCTTTTGAAGCCTTCCTGCGTTCCAGAATTCGCCTGGTGGAGAAATGTTGAAAACAAGGACTGCCAGCAAGTAGCCCTTCCGGAGCCTTGCCGTCCATGAGGTTCGGTTTACCACAGAAGACCACGCACTTGCTTGGGGTGGTGGTCTTTCTGTTGATTGTCCCTCCTTTTGTGAAGTACGCCTGGTTTGAAACCTGGGATTATGTGGGGGGAGATTATGAGATTTTCCTGAAAGCCGCTGGGAGCCTCTCCCAGGGCCAGTCTCCCTATCCCCCCGCAGTCCTTGGAAAGGCTCCTGGGGAAGCCATGGGAGAGGCTTGGGGGAATTACATCTATCCCCCCTTGTTTGCACGGCTTCTTTATCCATTTACTTATCTGCCGCCAGTCTGGGGAAAAAAGGCTTACCTGGTTCTTTGTCTGATTGTCTATCTGGCAATGCTCTGGCCGACCTCTAATAGAGGATATCAGATCCCAGGTCAGAGGTGGGCCGCCTATGCAATCCTTTTAGGGTGGGGGCCAGTCATCCACACTTTTCGCCATGGTCAGTCGGATTTCATTCCCTTGTTTCTGATCATCCTGGCATGGTGGGTGTTGGGTGGAGGGAGGTTGTACAGTACCGGGACCGAGGAAGTGAACCGGGGTTCTCGGATCGATTTGACAGCGGGTGTGCTGCTGGGCATCGCCTCGATGGTGAAGATCACACCAGTCCTGATCCTGCCAGTGTTTCTTGTGGTCCTTAATTGGCGCTTGGTGGCGGGATTCATGATGGGGGCAGTCATGGCTCTCGTACTTTCCGGGCCAGTTACCAGCTGGCAGTACTTCACACAGGTGCTTCCCAACATGGCGGACTTCGCCGGAATGCGTCAATGCCCCTCGATCCACATCATGCTTGTGAGACTCTTCGACACCCTTCCGGTACCTTCAGATTGGGACAACTGGTGGCCCTGGTTCGCGGAACTTGTCGGCGTGGTGATCACCGGTGTCCTGTATGTTTGGGTTCTCTGGTATCTCTTTCGTGGACGGGATTTCATCTCGATGCCTGACCTACTCCTCCTGGCCTGTTTTCTTCCACCCTTATTCGCGGGTGAGGTCAAGCACCATTATGCCCTGGCGGTGCTTCCCATCCTCGAGGCCTACCGGAGATTGATTCCTCTGTGTGATCCAGGACCACCACTCGGACCTGGAGACTGGAATACCTGGCACATGAAACTGCCCAGTTTCCGGGATATCGTATCCGTCTGGAAAAGAGCCGCCCCCCCATCTCAACGGCTCCTCGCTCTGAGTGTTTGTCTGATCCCCAATTTCTATTACTGGGATCTCTTGAAACTTCCGATCGAAGCTTTATGCCCATTGGACCCTTCCACACTACTTGTTTTGGGAAACATTGGGGCGGCTATCGTTGTGTTGCCCCTTTTTGTGATGGCTGAGACTAGGGACTTTGAAAACCGAAGCGGTACTCCACCTCCGGCTTGAATCGATAATCCAAAATGGTCCATCCGAAGGGTGGGCGCTCCTTGGGGAAAGAAGACCAGGAATTGAGATCAAGATTCACAGAGAGAATACGTCGGACAGCGATACTCTCGACCTTGGTATCCGAGTGATATTGTAATTCAACTCCAACAAGTGGAAAAAATGGATAAGGCAGCTCTGGTGGCATTGGCCCCATTGGGGGGAGTTGAGACCAGACACGTTTCTCGAGGAGTCCCTGTTCTTTGCCATCCCAGAGGGAGGTTTCACGAATCGAGTCGACCAACCCCATCCCGAGCCAGGGACGGCAACCGAAGCGGAATCGGGATCCCTCCATGTCCACCCGGAAGACCATCTCGCTGGTAGCCTGAGATGGTGTGGCACTCAACACCTCTTCGGCAGTGGCCGAGGAGGGCAAAAAAAGACCAAGCCGCGCCAGATAAACCTCTATCTCTGAGTCCTTGGGAACCGGGCCGATAGAGATTTCCTGCTCATCCTGATTCCAGATCCCACGACGATCAAATACAGACAAGGCACCTGAAAACTTATCCCAGACACGATAATATCCCTGTTCGCTATCTCGTTGGTAAATCTCCCGCAGGGCTTCGGTAATCTGGAGGCTTCCCCCAAACCGGTTACGAACTTCTTTGACAATCAGTGAGACCACCTCATCAGAGTCGGCCTCCTGTAGATTGGATTGTGATAACAGTCCGGAAAACCAGGCGAGGAGGTTTTCACCCTGTTCGTAGGTGACCGAGGAGGTTGCACCTCGTATATCCAGCCGCCAGGTCTCAACCTCCACCTCAAACCTGTGAAGCGCGTTACGTTGTTTCTCCAGGGACTTAATCCAAGCGGGTGGGGGAGAGGGCTTCTCCGCATGAGCAGAGATTGTAAAGATACCATACAAGAGGAGGAGGACAGATATTCTTGTCATCTGCCTCTCCAATGAAGCCGCTGTGTGGAGGGTGATATTCGTGATCAGGTTAACCGGCCCAAAAGGAATTCGTTTTTCTCTTGGTTTCATCACATGTTCAGTCGTTCTTGCCTGGAGCAGCTTTTCGATGGCCCAGGTTCTTTTACCCAAGGACTATACGGGCAAGTGCCGTGTAAGAAACCAGGAAGCCATCCTCGTGTTCCATGATGGCAGAGAGTCCTTGGTGCTAGAAGCCCGTTATGATTTCACCATGGCTTCTCAACCAAGACAAATGGTCATGCAAAGCCGCCGTGGCCAGCGGGGAACGATTGCCCCGGCACCAGAACTTGCTCCTCCTTCAGAGATGGCCTGGATCGTCCCTGTATTGCCTGGTACGGTGCTTGCCAAATCACCATCCGAGGGACTGTTTGAGGATCTCTATGATTGGATCCATCCCTCTACCAAGGCACGATATGGGCTACGCACAGGCCGTCCCAAAGGATTGAACCGGTTCAGCGAGAGTGTCTTTTCACCTGGCGCGAGAACAGCAGAGGCACATCTGGCTTGGAATATTGTACCTGGAACCGGAGAAGTTGCTCTGGCCTCCCTGTTTGCCTGGGTGGAATCCAGGAACCTTCAAGGGCTCGATCAGAATCTCTGCCGTGATTATGCCATGCGGGGCTGGACCTTCGCTGCCGGAACAATCACTCACCCCCCCTTATCTGGTTCACTGGGACCTGTTCACTTTGCATTCTCCACCCCGGATGCGGTCTTTCCATTGAAGTTCCAGTCCAATCTGGGGGTCTATGACCTCAACTTTTACTTCCTCACTGGTCTGGATGTCACAACCCGTCATCTATCCGGATTACGGCTTTCCCCTGTGAGGGGTTTGACAGCACTTTCCCGTGATGCACAAAGACAGGGTTATGCAACCTTGGCCACATTGGAAACACCACAGAGTCTGGTGGAGTATCTCGCAGGTGTCCGCTCTTCCACAATCAATGGTTTACCGGAAGACACGCTTCGTTTCTATGCCTGGGAGGGCAAGGGCTTGGGTGGTTATGGCGGGAGTGTGTCCCGTCTGGCCAAGGATCTTACCATCTCGGAAAAGAAGATCCCGGCCCAGCCGGCAATGACCCAACAGGTTCCCGGATATGGCACAAGGCAACCGCAACGCGCCACAAGACCATCGAATGTACGCCGCCGGATGTATTGAAAGCCCTTTGATGAAGGGAGACCTGAGTGGCTCTATCTGAGGTAAAACAGAGAGATGTTGTTGTCATCGGCGCGGGTGTCAGTGGACTGACTTTCGCTTTGGACCTCCATCGCCAGGGAGTTGATGTTCTGGTTGTAGAGAAGGCAGATCAACCCGGAGGATGTGCCCAATCTGTCCTGCAGGAAGGATTCCTTTTCGAAAAAGGGCCTTTCAATCTCCTGGTCAGGGATCCCCTTTTCGAGGACCTGTTGGAATCGCTTTCAGATCGGCTTGAGGTTGTACCTCCAGCTCCGAGTGCGAAGATTCGTGAGATTGTTCTTGGTGGAAAACGCCGGAAGGTTCCAGCTTCGCTTGGTGAAGCCATTTCCACACCATTGCTTCCTTTTTCCCAGAAACTCAGGCTTATCTCCGAACCTCTATTGGGGAAACGTCCCACCAGCCCTGATCCCACACTGGGCGATATCGTTCGGCGGCGATTTGGCTATGCCTTGGCGGATAATGTGGTCAGTGCGGTAGTGGCAGGAGTCTATGGCGGTGATAGTGATCAGCTCAGTGCCCGTGCCTGTTTTCCAATGCTCTGGGAAGTCGACCAAACCTCAGGCAGCCTGATCCTCGGTCTCATTAAGAGAGGGTTCCAATCAAAGGGAAAGCCCAAGAGGCGCTGGAAAGGAATGGTCAGTTTCCGTGAAGGCGTCGGTGGTTTCTGCAATGCCATGGCTTCATTATTGGGAGAAAAACTCCTCTTGGGACATGAGGCTACTTCCCTTTCACGAACCAGTGATGGATATCGGATTGAGACGTCAAACAGCGATGGCACTCACCGGCTTATCAACACAAGGAATCTGGTTCTGTCAACAGATCTTCCAGCAACTCGTGCCCTCTTGAAGCCATGGGCTCCCGATCTTACCGCCATCCTCGATCCCATCCAAAGTGTGTCACTGGCAGTAGTCAATCTGGGATATGGACCCAAAGCCTTTGACACACCTCCACAGGGATTTGGTTTTCTGGTTTCCAAACCAGAGAAAGATATCCACATTCTGGGTGCACTCTGGGCTTCTTCGGTCTTTCCACACCAGGCCCCCGAGGGGTGTCACTCCATCCGTGTCTTCGTGGGCGGGGTTCGTTCCCCTTCCTGGGCCGGTCTTCCCGAACAGGAACTCACTGAGCGTGCTATCTCAGAGCTCACCCGTTTTATAACAATCCATGAGGAACCCCGATCCGTCTATGTATCTCGCTGGCCAGAGGCGGTTCCTCAGATGGTTCCTGGACACTGCGACAGGATCGCCTCATTGGAACAGGCACTGGGACATTACCCCGGACTGGCTTTTGTGGGAAACTATACACGCGGGGTATCCGTTAATGATTGTGTGGTCAATGCACGGCAGGCAGCCAATCGGATGATCTCACGGATAAAGGAGTGCTCGGGCTGACTGTCCCTTGTTCAGGTATCTCATAATGTCTCGTTGTCTTTTCGCTTTGTTCATCAAAGATAGAGTGAATCCTTTTGCCGCCTTATTGATGCTCCCCTTGGTATTCCTGTTGTCTGGATGCGAACGTCCTGGTGGCGCTAATCCCCAATCCTCGATGAAAAAGGAGGCGGTGCCGGTTCACATTGGGAATGTGATCCAACGGGATATGCCCTCCGAGATGGTAGCCATTGGGAGTGTGGAGGCTTTTTCGATCATTTCCGTGAAAGCCCGGGTCTCGGGTGAGATTACAAAGGTCTGGTTCAAGGAAGGGGAAGAGGTGAAAAAGGACCAGGTCCTTTTTACCATCGATAGCCGTCCCTATGAGGTTGCCCTGATTCAGGCCAAGGCCGACCTCGCCAAGGCAGAAGCCGAACTTGAGGTTGCTCATGCGAACCTGGCAAAGAACCAGGTTCAGCTGAGTAATGCCAAAACCGAGCGGGAACGCAACTCCAATCTTTTGACTCGGGGGGTTGTCACCAAGGAGGAATACGACCGGATCGAAACTACCGAACGAGCCTATGAAGCAGCGGTCCTGGCTGATGAAGCCGCGATCCGTTCCGCATCCGCTGCGATCCTGGGAGCCTCTGCGGCCATTGAAAAAGCGGTCATCGAGTTGAGCTACTGCACGATCAAGTCTCCGATCGATGGTAAAACGGGAAGTTTGTTGGCACACCGCGGAAATCTGGTCAAAGAAAATGATACCCCCGCCCTGGTGGTGATTCATCAGGTCGATCCAGTCTATGTGAGTTTCACCTTGCCGGAGAGGAATCTTCCACAAGTGAAGCAATCCATGGCAAAAGGTGCCTTGATGGTGACTGCAATTATTCCAAACACCGAGGTTCCTCCGGTCACCGGAACTCTCACTTTTCTGGATAATACGGTGAATCAGAGAACCGGGACCATCCGTCTCAAGGGGACTTTCAACAACCCTCGAAGGGTCCTCTGGCCCGGCCAGTTTGTGAGTGTCAGGCTGGTGGTCTCTCTTCATGAGAATGCGGTGGTTTCTCCATCCGAGGCGGTCCAGACAGGCCAGTCAGGATCTTACGTTTATGTCCTTCGGCAGGATTCTACCGTGGAACTCCGGAATGTAGTCACTGGTGAATCAAGGGACGGTCAAACCATCATTCTTGAGGGTCTCCATCCAGGTGAGGTGGTGGTTACGGATGGTCATTTGCGCTTGGCCCCGGATGCCAAGGCTCAAGTGATCGACACTCCCAAGGGATCCGCCCAGGGTTAATCTCGATGGGCGTTTCGGATCCCTTCATCAGACGTCCGGTCATGACCACTCTGGTCATGCTGAGTATCTTCCTGTGTGGAGTGGGGGGATACCATCTGCTCCCGGTGAGCGACCTGCCCAATGTTGATTTTCCAACCCTTCAGGTGTCGGCCAACCTGCCGGGAGCGAATCCGGAAACCATGGCCTCATCTGTTGCATTGCCGCTCGAACGTCAATTCTCCACCATTGGCGGACTGGATTCCATGACCTCCCTCAATGCCCTCGGATCGAGTCAGATCACATTACAGTTTTCCCTCAGCCGCGATATCGATGATGCCGCCTTGGATGTCCAATCCGCGATCAGCAGAACCCTGGGACGTCTCCCACAGGATATGCCCAACCCGCCCACCTTCCGCAAAGTCAATCCGGCGGACATGCCAATTCTCTACCTGGCTCTGAGCTCGGAGGTTCTGCCACTTTCCGAGGTAAACGAGTTTGCTGACACATTCATCGCGCAACGGATCTCCATGATCAATGGAGTTGCCCAGGTCATGGTTTTCGGTTCGCAGAAGTATGCCGTCAGGGTCCAGGTGGATCCCCAGGCACTGGCCGCCAAGCAGCTTGGCCTGGATGAAGTCGCTGAGGCGATTCGTGGCGCCAATGTCAATCTCCCCTCAGGTGACCTCCAGGGAACACACAAGGCGTTTGTCCTTCAGACGAACGGGCAATTATTGAACGCCGCTCTTTATGATCCAGTCATTGTTTCCACGCATAACGGTTCGCCGGTACGGATCTCTGACATCGGGAAATCAATCGATAGTGTGGAAAATAATCGAATCGCCAGCTGGTTCAACCAGGTGCGGGCGGTCGTTCTGGCGGTTCAAAGGCAACCGGGGACCAACACGGTGGAGGTGGTCGACAAGATCAGGAAACTGCTTCCAACCTTCCGGGAGCAAATGCCCGCAGCCATGAACCTGGATATCCTCTATGACCGTTCAGAGACGATACGCGCCTCGGTTAATGATGTGAAGTTCACCCTGGTCCTGACGATTTCTCTGGTCGTGATGGTGATCTTTTTATTCCTGCGGAACATCACAGCCACCATCATTCCAAGCCTGGCTTTGATCCTGTCCGTGGTGGGAACTTTTGCCGCCATGTACCTGCTCGGTTACAGCCTGGACAACCTGTCTCTGATGGCCCTGACCTTATCGGTGGGTTTCGTGGTGGATGATGCCATTGTGATGATCGAGAACATTGTGCGCCACATGGAACATGGTGAATCTCCTCGTCAGGCGGCTTTCACCGGTTCGCGTGAGATTGGTTTTACGATTGTCTCGATGACCATCTCGCTGGCGGCCGTGTTCATTCCAGTCCTGTTTATGGGAGGGCTGATGGGGCGCCTGTTGCGGGAGTTTGCGGTTACGATCAGCATTGCCATCCTGATCTCAGGATTTGTCTCCTTGACCCAGACACCTGCCCTGTGCAGCCGGTTTCTGCGTCCCGCATCACAACACCACACACTCTTCTACAACCTGCTGGAGGGGATCTTCAACGGCATGTTGAGAGTTTATGACCTTTCACTCCGGCTGGTCCTGCGTTTCCGCCTGGTGACACTCCTGAGCATCATTCCCCTTGTGTATTTGACGGGCCATTTTTTTATGGTTATCCCCAAAGGGTTCCTGCCGAGTGAGGATACCAGCCAGATCAGTGGAACCACCGAGGCCGCTCAGGGGATCTCGTTTACCGACATGAGGAAGCACCAGATGGCAGTGGCGGAGGTGGTGGCAAGGAATCCCGCGATTGAGGGTTTCATGTCTTCGATGGGAGCTGGAGGACCCACAGCCTCCTCGAATGCAGGACGTCTGTTCATTCATCTGAAACCCCGGGAAGAACGCAAAGGTGTCGATGATGTAATCGATGAGTTGCGTGCCGCGGTGGCTAATATCCCGGGGATCCGTGTGTTCTTTCAGAATCCCCCGACAATCCGGATTGGTGGATTGGTTTCCAAGAGTCAGTACCAGATGACTCTCCAATCCCCTGATACCGATGAACTCTACCATTATGCACCGCTGTTCGAGGCCAGGGTTCGCGAGTTGCCCGGCTTCCGGGATGTCACCACAGACCTGCTTATTTCCAATCCGGAAATCCGCATTGAGGTGGACCGTGATAAAGCATCCAGTCTGGGTGTGTCCGCACGACGGGTTGAGGAAACGCTCTATTACGCATTTGGTACCAGGCAGGTCTCCTCAATTTATGCTTCCAATGATGAATACAATGTCATTCTGGAACTTGCCCCGGAATACCAGGCGGATCCCTCAGTCCTCTCGATCCTGTATGTCCGCGCCGAGAATGGGGATCTCATTCCCCTGAACACGATGGCCACCGTTACCAACTCGGTGGGACCACTTACGGTTACCCACCTTGGACAGTTGCCGGCGGTGACACTGTCATTCAACCTTGAGCAGGGTGTGGCATTAGGCGATGCAGTGGACAGACTGAAAGAGACTGCTACCTCGGTCCTGCCAGGGAGCATCACCACCGCAATGCAGGGAACCGCACAAGCCTTTGAAGCTTCGATGCGAGGATCCGGGCTGCTGTTAATCGCCGCGGTCCTGGTTATCTACATCGTGCTGGGTATTCTATACGAAAGCTTTATTCACCCGGTTACAATTCTTTCTGGCCTTCCTTCGGCGGGAGTAGGAGCCTTGCTGACTCTTATGCTGTTCAAGATGGACCTGAACATCTACTCCATCGTGGGCATTATCATGCTCATCGGCATTGTGAAGAAAAACGCCATCATGATGATCGACTTCGCTCTCGATGCTCAAAGGAGTCGCGGGTTAGCACCGGCTGAAGCGATCTATCAGGCCTGTCTTATCCGTTTTCGTCCCATCATGATGACTACTATGGCGGCCCTGATGGGCACCCTTCCGATTGCACTTGGACATGGAGCAGGTGCTGAAGCGCGGCGTCCTTTGGGCCTGGCCGTGGTAGGTGGCCTTCTGGTCTCCCAGGCCCTGACACTTTACATCACACCAGTGTTTTATATTTACATGGAGAAGCTCCGCAACCTGTTTGCCCGCCAGCCTGCACTGGAGTCCTTGAACGAAGAGGGAGCCGCTGAAGCTACGCTGTAAAAGAAGACCAACGGCTAGTCTGTTTGCTTTTCCTGTACTGGTACTGCATCCCATTCATCGTCGTTTGCCCATTTTCCAAGGACTCCTACAACCACGATTCCCATAAGGAGTCCGATCCAGGCAGGGAAGACCGCAATGAGGACACCGGTTAAAACAGCGGCACCTGTTCGTGAGGCAGATCCTGTTGCCGAAAGGGCGAGAGAAGTACAGGCATAGCCTGTCAAAACCAACGTCATTCCCAAAGTGGGAACGGCGAGTGGTTCCAATGCCAGGACCAGTGGCATCATGAAATACAGGAGTGGAACTCCGAGGACATAATAGGAGCTCAAGCCTCCGAAAAGTGAGTCCATCTCTTCCCGCCCACGTTTCCAGCGTTCGATTACAATGACATGCGCGGCAGTCCACAAGCATCCCTGTGTGCTGAAGAGAGGGCATACAATCGCACTCGTGAGATTCCTCACTGCCACGGAGAGGTGGGTCCTTAAGGTATTGACGGGAATTCTCTCATCCGGACGGAAAACTTGGGCGGACATGAGAATCTCGTTTCCAGTGACCATATCGCTGAAAAGGAGGGAGTATGCAATCAGGGCAAGTGGCAGAACGCTGAGGCATTGTGCAAAGGAAGGCCAGCCGATAGAGAATGGCGAAACTGAAACGAGCATTTCTGAAAAACATGGGAAGCTGAAAACAAACTTTGTACCCGGATCAAAAGAGAACTCTCCCATCAGCGATCCGGCAATCCCTGCTCCAATGAAACCGGGGAGAAGACCAAGACGGATGATTGGGACCAGGAAACTTTGACGACTGGCATATTTCCGGACAGGTACTGAGAAGGTCACTATCAGGGACAGGATGATGGAGGTAGTGGTCGACCAGAAGGTCTCGCCGAAGAATCGCTGATAATCATCAATGAAGACACGCTTGTAAGCCGACAAACCAGCTCCCATCAGGATCCCTGCTCTCAAGGCATTTGGCATCCGGTCGATGAACCATTGCCCCAGACCGCTTAAGCCAAACACTCCAAGGAGCGATGCAAACACAATGCTGAGGGCAGTCATGGTATGCAACCGGTTTGCTGAACTACCCGTTGAGGATTCGAGAAGGGCAAGCACAAGAGGGAAGGCAGGTGTAATCCAACCGGGTGCAAGTGGTTCACCAAACACGATTGTGGCGCTTGCGATAAGGATGCTTTGAAAGATCAGGAAAGCTACGGCCGCACCGAATGAGAGACCCAGATAGTCTGTCAGGATGGGTATGCACGCGATGCCAGTAACTGAACCGACAAGCAATCCCTGGAGAAGTTCGGGCCACTCGACACGTGTGTGATAACACGGTATCCGCGTCGTGAAGCATCCCCAGTGGAAGCCAGCCTGCTCATCGCCATCCTTTCGTGTGTGTGTTCGTGACAGCCTGGTGGTTGTGTTCATCAGCTATGCGGTGAAGAGAAGAGTGATGCGGTTCTTGATAAGATCTCTTGGGTTGTTCTTTAACCTTATCGCCTGTGCTGCCGATATTAACGTGTGAGATGAGTGTCGCAAGATGATGCATGTGTTCGTGTGGGTCCTCATCAATGAAGATTTTCATGCATCAATGTGATTTCTTCCTTGACAACGCGAGTGCACAATTCTAACGTTCACATGTTGTCTTGGAGGGGACCAGGACAAACCTTGGAGGACCCACTGACCGGGAGACCGGTCGACCCAAGGGATCAACGGAGCCGGTATACCAATTACCGTCCGTGACCATAACCAGACGGGGGAGGTGAATTGAAAATGGCCGCAGCAAAGAAGGCAGTCGCCAAGAAGGCCGCGCCGGCCAAGAAGGCGCCGGCAAAGGCCGCTCCGAAGAAGGCAGCCGCCAAGAAGGCCGCTCCGAAGAAAGCAGCCGCGAAGAAGGCTGGCAAGTAAACGGAGATGTGTCCATGATGCCTGCAATTCACCAGTAACCGGCCCGTCGCTTTACGACGCGTCGAGTGACAGGCTAAAAACAATGTTCGAAACGTGGGCGCCTGATCCTTCAGGCGCCTTTTTTTTCGTTCAGGAAAGGGAAAAGCACCCGTCAACTCGCCAGAAAGCCCGGTGCTACCCCTATCAAAAATACTTCTAATTTAAGAGATTAGATTATAATACTTGATAATTGAGTTGAGATACACTATTCTGCGTTCATCCTGTGGGTATGGTTCTTGGTTTGGCGCTGACCTGAGGGGGGAATCATGGTGAACTGTTTTCGTTTCCTGCTGGCGATTGGTGTCATAACACTCCTGGCTGGGTGCTTCGCCCAGCTGACTCCACAACTCCTGCATGAACCTTACAACGCTCCTTTTGAATCGATGCGGGAGTTCAGCGATGGGTTTGACAATCCAGTTCAGCTGGGTAACCGCTGGCAGCGTGTCGCCGGCTGGTGGCGCATCGATAAAGGGATGCTCTTTCAGACATTGTCCTGGAAGAGTTCACTTCCGGGTGATTATCAGATGATCTATGTGGATGGATTGGCTTCAGGCTCTTACCGTGTTGAGACACGTCTATCGTTATTACATGAAGGTGAACAGGCAGCCGGGATTCTTTTCCGCTTTCATGACCAGAACACTTTTTATCTTCTGCGTGTCCGTCACTACCCTCGCTGGCAGGATTATGCCGACCTGACACGCTTCATACAGGGAGGACGTAGTGAAGATCTGGCCCGCAAGGATCTGGAGGTAAAACCGGGGGAGTGGTACACCTTACGCCTGGATGACAGGGGAGATGAAATCATTGCTTTTCTCAATGGCGAGGAGCTCTTTCGTTATGCCTGCAAAGAGAAACCGCTTGGTACCATTGGTTTGGCCTGTAAGACAGGCAAGGTTGCCTTCGATTATTTCAGTGCCGCACTCAATGATCCTGCAGCAATGCCATCTTCTCCTGGTCCCTTAGCCAAGGCGTCCATCCAAGACCTTCATGTTCATTGATCGGGTCAGAGTGAATGTACGTGCCGGCAAAGGCGGTGATGGATGTGTCAGCTTCCACCGTGAGAAGTTTGTCCCTTTGGGTGGCCCTGATGGCGGTAATGGGGGTAAGGGTGGCGATGTCATCTTTTATGTGGCTCCAGGTGAAAACACTCTGACAGTTCTTCATTCGCGTCCCTGGTATGCCGCCGGTGATGGAGAGAACGGGGCAAACAACAACAAGACAGGGCGAAATGGTGAGAGTATCCGGATCCCTGTGCCTCCCGGCAGCGTTGTCAAAGATTGGCTCACCGGGGAAATCCTGTTTGACCTCGTAGAGGATGACCAGGAGGAGGTGATCGCTGCCGGGGGAAAAGGAGGGCGGGGAAACGCAAGTTTCGCTACACCGACACATCAAACTCCCCGCAAGGCGGAAGCGGGCCAACCAGGGCAGGAAAGAGATCTGCTGGTTGAACTCAAAGTTGTTGCGGATATCGGCCTGGTGGGATTTCCCAACGCCGGCAAGTCCACACTTCTCAACTCGATAACCCGCGCTCGTGCCAAAGTGGGAGATTACCCCTTCACCACACTTCATCCTGTTCTGGGAACCCTCGATCTGAAACCTGATGAGGAAGCCGACTTGTTCCGCCGTTCTGGAAAACCAGACGTGCCGGGTTCGATCCGTCCCCGTATCGTGGTGGCAGACATTCCCGGCATCCTGGAGGGCGCGCATACTGGGGTGGGTTTGGGTCTGGAGTTCCTGAGACACATCGAGCGAACCAAGGCCTTATTGTTTGTTCTGGATGTCTCGGTGGGAAGAGATCGAGATCCACTCGATGCCTATCAGGCCCTTCTTGATGAA
>CAYZUX010000050.1:0-28868 GCA_964481775.1 uncultured bacterium
CCACCGGCCTCGCGTGCAATCTCCAGAACCGAGACCAGTTTGCGAAGTGCGGGCCGGGGGTCGTAATAGTCCTTGTCCTGGAAAGCGACTCCAAAACGAAGGTACTTGTGCCCCTCTGTGGAAAACCGTCGAGCCAACTCGCGAACCGCTTCCGGATCACCTGAACCCGTGGCCCGTTTCAGGTAATCCTCATCCGGATCCGCCTCACAGTCTTTTGCCAGATTATTCTCTGGCAGAGTGAAGCATTCGATATGATCGCGATACCTGCCACCCAGCAATTCATATATGGGTACACCCAATACCTGACCCTTGATATCCCAGAGTGCAATATCAACCCCCGCGATGGCTGATCCCACAAGACGATCCGCGGGATAAAAACCACCCCGGAACATGCGTTGCCAAAGGTGCTCGGTCCGCATGGGATCCTGGCCTATCATCCAACGCTTGAAATGTTCAAGGACTCCCTGAATTCCTTTCCAACGGCGTTGCAGACCGGATTCGCCAAGTCCTGTAATGCCTTCGTCGGTTTCAACAAGCACATTGACTAAGGTACGGCCTGGGGCCTGCACAACAACGGCATGAATATCAGTAATCTTCATTTATACTGGAACCTCAACTGGTAAAGCAGCTCGCAGCTTTTGGGTATATACCTCTGGATTGACGACATCACTGGGGCGGCGGCCGTGAAGGACATCCACAGCATTTTCAAGTGCTCTGCGGGTTACGGAAAGGACACCTTCAATAGCACGATTTCCAACATGGGGAGTACAGATATAATTGGAAAGTTGGAGCAAGGGGCTGTTTTCCTGCTGGGGCGGATCATCGATGGCAGCTCCAGCAATAGTCTGGTTGAGCAGTGCGCGCGTCAGTGCTTCTTCATCCACCAGGAGAGACCTTGCAGCATTGATCAGGATTGCTGTCCTCTTCATCAACCCCAACTCGCGTTCACCAATAATGAACTTCGTGTCAGGCTCAAGCCGCAGGTGCAGGGAGAGGATATCGGACTGCCGCAGGAGATCATCTAACGAAACCAGCTGAATCTGGTGCTCCTGAACGAAATCCATGTCAGGTGAAATTTCACAGGCAAGCACTTTGACATTGAAACCACTGGCACGCCGTGCCACACAACGCCCGATCCGGCCCAGTCCGAGAATGCCAAGGGTCTTCCCATGAATACAAGTACCCATTCCGCGTTCATAACGCCCGGCCTGAAGTAATTGATGGTGATAGGGGATTTGGCGTGTCAGGGCAAGCATCAGACCCCAGGTGTGATCGGCCACGACCTCCGCCCCCATTCTTCCAGGTGCATGCGTGATGACAATCCCATTTTGAGTCGCCAACGACACATTCAGGGTATCGAATCCACTGGAAGCCAGGGAGTAAACCTTGAGTGAAGACAGGGATGAAAAAAGGTCATCCGGAAAGGGGAAATACGTTGGGCCGACTACAGCTTCGACTCCCTCGAGGATTCCGGCCAGCTGTTCAGGACTTGCATTCCGCAAAGAGGGATCGGCCATTGGTTCGATTCCCTGATCGCGTACCCAATCCAGGAACTGATCGATCACCTCCAGACAGGTACCATTGATCACAGCAAGACGTGGATAATTCATTCCTTCGATACCACGGTCTGGAATTCCACATACTCATACAATCCCTCCAGACCCCCTTCCCGTCCGAAACCGGACTGTTTCATGCCTCCGAATGGGGCATCAGGAACAGGACCGGAGCCACTATTAAGCCCCACATGTCCACACTGGAGTTTTTCGATGATTTTAAGCGAACGATCACGGTTATTGGAAAAAACATAACCCGCGAGGCCATAAACACTGTTATTGGCACGTTCGATCACTTCCTCATCAGTTTTATAGAAGATCAATGAGATGACCGGTCCGAAAACCTCTTCCCTGGCAATCTCCATTTCCTCGGTCACATTTTCCAAAAGGGTTGGCGGGTAGAAGGCCCCCCAGTTCCCATCGGGTGCTTTGGGTTCTGATCCAAAAACCCTGGTGGCCCCCCTCTCAAGAGCATCGGAAACCAGTTCTGTTACTTTTCGAAAAGCCACCGCATCGATCAAAGGACCAACATCCGTTCCAGGTTTCAGGCCATCTCCCACTACCAGCTGAGAAAGTCTGCCGATGAGCTTGGATCGGAAAGCATCCCGAATTGACTCCTGTACATAAACACGATTGGCACACACACAAGTCTGTCCCGCGCAACGGAATTTATTGGCGATCAGGCAATCTACCGCCAGGTCAATGTCTGCATCTTCCAGAACAATGAAAGGTGCATTACCGCCCAGCTCCAAGGCTGCCTTTTTAACATGGTTCGCCGACATGCGTAAAAGGGCCTTACCCGTATCCGTTGAACCGGTACAGCTGACCATACGAACGGCAGGGTGTGAACAGAGCAGTTCTCCAAGGTTGGAGCCCGGACCAACGACAAGGTTCACCTTTCCGGGAGGAATGCCAACACGTTCCGCCAGGGTGTAGACAGCAATCGCTGTGAGTGGTGTCTGGGAGGCCGGTTTGGTAACCACCCCGCACCCTGTAGCGATTCCTGGTGCAAATTTCTTTCCAAACATTGCGAGAGGAAAATTCCACGGCGTGATCAATGACACCACACCGGCTGGCCGGTGATAAACTGTCCAGCGTGCCGGGTGGTTGGGAACCATGATTTCCCTGGGTTCCAAGTGGTGAATGTTTTCAGCGAAAAAGAGAAAGAACCGGGCACCATAGTCCACCTCCGCCAGTGATTCCTTGAGTGGTTTGCCCTGCTCCAACGTAATGATCCGGGCCACCTCTTCTTTATGAGTCATCAGTTCCCGGTAGAGTCCCTCGAGCCACCGCCTGCGTACCTCAATCGGGTCCGGTTTCGCGAGTGAACGCGCCGCCGCCTCCAGAGCGAGACGTGCATCAGCCGTATCCGCCTGGGCAATCTCGGCAAGCACCTCTCCATTGGCGGGATTCAACACTTTCAGTGGTTTGGCATGGTGGCCATCCACCCAGCGTCCATCGATATAATTGCGTATTTCAGGAAGTAGTGGGGATTGGATCATTTGACGGCTCCATCCAGATGACGGATTATCTCATCCGTGAACGCTGCAGTGGTAAGGTTTCCTCCCAGATCGGGGGTGCCCAATCTTTTAGCCAGAACCCGTTCAACTGCATTACGAACCGCTTGTGCCGGTTCATCCAGCATCAGCCATTCCAGCATCATCGCACCACTCAAGATTGCGGCGCAGGGATTGGCAATTCCCTTTCCTGCGATATCGGGCGCGGACCCATGGACCGGCTCAAACATGGAGGGAGACTTGCGCTCCGGATTGATATTCGCACTGGGAGCGAGGCCCAGTCCTCCCACCAGGATTGCCGATAGGTCGGTCAATATGTCTCCAAAGAGATTGGATCCGACGACTACATCGAAATGCTCGGGCCAACGCACAAAGTTCATCACCGCCGCATCAATATGAAACTTGTCCACTTCCACAGTGGAATATTGCGGAGAGAGTTCTTCGAGGACCTCATCCCAAAGGACATACCCATACTTCTGGGCATTCGACTTGGTGATCATGGTCAAACGCTTGCGGCGTTTGATGGCGAGGTCAAATCCAAAACGGAGGATACGCTCGATCCCCTTGCGGGTATGCAAGGCCACCTGGACCGCGAATTCATCTGGAGTGCCTTTCCGGAAACGCCCTCCATTGTCCACATATTCCCCCTCTGAATTCTCCCGCACCACCACCATATCAATTCCACCGGCCTCTTTGCCAGCCAAAGGTGTCCGGATGCCGGGAAAAAGCTTCGCAGGGCGTACACAAGCATACTGGTCAAAAGCCTGACGTGCCTTAATCAGAGGAGCGAGGGTGATATGATCGGGCAGGCGGCGGGGGTCTCCCAAGGCTCCCAGAAAAATCGCATCAAAACGTCCGAGGATATCGAGGTAGTCATCAGGAGCGACCTGCCCTGTCTCGAAGTAGTAATCCGCCCCCCAAGGAAATCGAGTCAATTCGAACCGGAACTGATCCTGGCCTCTTTGAAGTACTTCCAGTACCCGAACAACCTGATCGGTCACTTCTCCTCCGATCCCATCGCCGGGATAGAGAGCGATCGAAAAAGCTTTCATGAAACCACTCAGACCCCCATTTTCTCCCTGAGAAGTTTCCAGGCATTCGCCAAATCTGCCAGATCGCCACCCCCGAATATCAGATCGCAACCAGCCTGTCTCGCGGCATCCAACATGGGTCCGGGAACTACCAGGATCCCCGCATGTTTCCCGAGACTTCTGGCTCGTTTGATACACGAGACCACCAGTTCAATCATTTCCGGGTCTTTGAAACTTCCTGGCTTTCCCGCATCTGATGTCAGATCTCCCGGCCCGATAAACACCCCCGCAATCCCATCCACCTGGCAGATGGCCTCCAGATTCTTTACTGCTTCCAAGGTTTCAATCTGGGGAAAGAAATGGGTACGGGTATTCGCTTCAGCAAATGCCTCAAGGGCTGGTTTAAGTCCATACCCGACTCCTCTGGAACGGGTGTTGTATCCGCGTTTCCCCAAGGGGGGAAACTTGCCATGTTCCACGATCTGACGCGCTTGTTCGGGAGTATTGATCATGGGCACCACAAGGATTCGTGCCCCGGCTTCGACCGCCCGTAAAACATGGGTGCGCTGGTGGTCTGGGATCCGGACTGTGGGAACTGCTCCGCCTGCCTCTGTAGCCATACAAAGTACTTCTACCTCCACAAAACCTGCCGTTCCATGCTCGATTTCGATCCAGACTGTGTCCAGGCCTGCCGCACCGGCAAGTTCCGCAATGCGCGGTGAATTGCTGATAGCGGTCACCCCAACAAGTACTCGTGGAGAACCATTTTCATCTACAAACGGATCATCACCAAATCGTTTCATTGATGACACAATCATCTCCTTCACTGGTTACGGAATCAGACTTTATCAAGAACTGAAAACGTTTGCAAGAGTCCTCATAAGAGATCTTTCAGAAACAGGATTGTCCCTTCATGTACAATTGGTTGACACCAGTTTTCCTTGAAAAAGTGCCCTGATTTTCAGCGTTAACCTTCCTGATCTGACAACCTGTTTTTTTTCAAAGTTTTTCAGATGATTTCATTGAGTGGATGATGAAAGGAATGTTTTCATCAAAAAAAAGGCATTTCGTAACAAATCCGTCTTATAGCGGTGGACCAGTGCTTTCCCGTATGATCAGGGAAACAGGATAAACCACCCGTCTTGGCTCATAATCTTTGGTTTCGATGATTTCGATCAACAAACGGGCAGCATCCGACGCCATCAGAGAGTAGTCACTTGCTACGGTGGTCAGCGGAGGCTGCGACATCTTTGAGGCCGAGATATTACCATACCCGACCATGGAAAGGTTCCCGGGAACCTTGAGGTGGCAATCCTGCGCCGCATTCATCACTCCGATCGCCAAGTTGTCAGAGGTCGAAACGAAAGCGGTGGGTGGTTTGCTTCCCTTCTCCAATAACGTTTTGAATGCCATATACCCCGATTCCTCTGTGTAGTTGGGAGTAACCAGACTGCCCACCTCACGCAATCCCAAACGTTGAATCGAATTCCCGAACGCGATCTGATTGGTACGCCATTTGAAAGTATTCGGGGGGCCACAGATAAAACCAATCTCACGATGCCCTAACTGGGCCAAGTGTTCCACGGCAACCTGGACAGACGTGGGATAATCAGGGGTAAGAACCGAAAGACGTGTGTCCTGCTTGTAAGCCCCGATCACCACTGCCGGTATTCCCGATTTCTCGATCTCTTCGACTTGTATGTCATCCATCTGGAATTGAAGCAGAATCATCCCATCCACCGCATGTGTTTCAAGGAGGTTGGCAATCTGTTTGGGAGTCGTAGCGATGATGAGGTGAAAAGGGGATTCATCCACCACTTTTCCAACTCCCTCCAGAGAGGGAAAAACATAAGGATTGGTGAAAATGGTCTGACTCCCTCTTGGGGTGGCCAGCGCCAGATACCCGGTTCTACCCATGGGAAGATTCCGTGCGGCAAAGCTGGGACGGTAATTCATCCGGGCGACTGTTTCACGGACCATGTCGCGTACTTTGGGATCGACTATCGGTTTATTATGAAGGACTCTCGAAACCGTGGCTGGTGAGACACCAGCCTCACGGGCCACATCGATGATGCTGATCCGCTTGGTTTCATCCCGTTCCATGACTGCTCGATGCCTTGGCCGTGCCATATTCTTTTACCTCGTAGTCTCCAAGATGGTAGTAAGTCCCTTTTTCATCTTTTTGCTTTTTGCTCCCTTTACTCGCCGAGGCACAATGAGACAGCTCGCATGGGAATTCAGATGAAATCCAGTGAATAGATTTTTGCCATCTTCATCCGGAAGCGAAGCACAACCGGTTGGCCGGAGGAAGCACCCAAGTCATCCTGCCCCTTCCAGGTTACCGGAGAGTGATACTGGTCTCCCACGATCGGGTCAGCCTCCTCGAAGGATCTTCCAGGTAAAGGCTTCCCCTCGAAATCACCCGCCTCGACACGAATTTCTCCAGCTCTTTTTGTGACCGCATTGATCCTTAACTTCCTTCCCGGGGGAAGGATAGCCACTGTGGTAAATGCCCCTTCCGTTTTCGCTTCCAGGGCTACCAGACGGCCCTTCGTCCAAACCGCCAGACCAGGTGAATACCTCCATGCTCCACGAGGGTACTTGTGGGGATAAAGGTACCCCGTGTAGGGCAGCGCCCAATCCCCATTGGGTAGTTCCACCAGGTGGGGAACCGCGAAAACACATCCACCATCCCACTCGCCCGGGTTTGCGGTCTCAAGGACAGGAGAACCCGGGACTCGGTTCCATGTCTTGTTATCCCCACTGGTATACAGGTCAATACTGGTAGTGTCATCCGAGAGGTGATACACCGCCGGGAACATCACATGAAGGTCTGTCGCACCGGGGATGTGTGTCTTGCAATTGGTATAGAAGGTATCGGTTGGCAGTCGGTCTGGCCCGGGTTCGACCACAACCTCCGAAAGAGGAAACTCTCGGAAATTGCTGCTCTCAGTCCTGCCAATCGCACGGCGCGGGACAAACTGATGACGCCGTTCAGTCGGATTGGGAAATCCATCGGCACGCGGAATTACCTGGTAGGAACGCGTGTACATGACATACTTTCCCAGCGAGGAATCGTATTCACAAATGACTTGCGTGTCACTCGGTTCCACAGAAAGTGGCTCCTCCAGGTTCTTCCACTGAAACCCATCGGGTGAGACAGCCCCCAAAATGGCATGGGCTCTTCCCGGATCAGTCTCCGTGGCCATGATCGACCAGGGCCGGCGTTTCTTGTAATCCTCGAAGAGTGTCTTATCACAATCACCATGCCAGACCGTCTTGTAGCGTTCTTCGGGCAACGCGGCAGGATCCTTGAAAACCAGACCATAGCTGAATCCGATGAGATTGTTGTTGGTATTTCCAGCAAAGTCCACCAAACCCAAACTGGGTTTGGTCCAACGCAGTCCATCAACGGACTCAAAGTAACAACTGTAACGTTCCCCCTTCGAGTCCTGACAGCCTCCCCACAGGCGGAACTTTCCATTCTCCTGAATAAGTGTTCCCATACTGATACCCATCCCCTCCCAGGGACGGTCCATCGGGATGATCGGGCCCAGACGTTGAGCGGGTTCTGCAATCAGATGAATACCCCATGGCCCATCGATGTTCACATAATGTGCTTCAGTAGGCCCCAGCGGTAAGCCGCTGGCATAAACACTGACATCGTGATCATCACGCCAGTCCAGTTGTCCTGGCCTGACCAGATACCAATTCGTGAAAACCAATCTATTCCCAGAGGGGGCATACGGTTCACCATACCCTTTGTCATGGCGGATCCCCCAACTCGCAAAACTCAATACCATGAGGAGGATTCCTGATGCACAAAGCCAATGGAAATGGTGTGGGTGTCTTCTCTCGGGTTTCATCCCTATTTCTCCGCTGTGTACTTGAGATCATCGAGGTAGAGCTCCACATGGTGCCCACCGGATTGCCAGGAAAGGATTCCAAATCGGTCGAAAGAGGCACCCGCTTGTTTGACTCCCGGTTGCAGATCGATCGATACCGGATTCCCATCAAGCGTAACTGTGATGGTTCCCTTCCCTCCGGCTCCTTCAGGATCATAGTCCAATGTCCATCCATGTGATTGCGAGTTGGGACGAATGACTGGACCATCCTGTTGAATTGCGGATTCTCCTTTCGAATTGGAGTACCCAGGCCGGAAATAATGCCCAATCCGGCTGGGACCTTCCACCATGATACCAATGAAGTTTTTGGGCGGTGTCCCGATATGAGTCTGTGAATGAAACCAGCCAATGAGAACCGCGCTATCTGAGCCTGCTCTGGTCATCGCTACTTTCCCTTCGGCGTGAAGGGGTTTTTCCATATTGAGGAGACCCACACGGTCTGCATAATATCCCGATTGCTCAGGCTTCTTTTCATCCGCCCTCCAGACAATTCCCCCAACTTCTCCGACCTGCCCACCCGCGAAGCTGGTTTTGCTGAATCCAAAATCATGGTAGGGGCGGATCGCCCTGTCAGCGAATTTTGCCCGGTTTCCATTCTCTTCCCAGGCAGGATCCTTCGAGAAGTCTTCTTTAACACCATCCAATACAAGATCATCAAACCAGGCAGTCAGCGAACCTCCAGTTGTTTGAGCGTTCATGATTCCGAAACGATCAAAGGTCGCTCCATCCTCCTTGTGTCCAGGGGCTAATGTGAGGATATATTTCCTGTCATCCAGATAATAAGTGATCTCACCCTGACCACCCGCCCCATTGGGATCGTATTCGAGAGACCAGGTATGAACAGTGCCATCCGCTTTCTCGGGGGGAGTTTTGGTTCGTTGATAGGCTTCCCCCTCGAAGCAGCCTCCTCCACCTGTCTGGTAACCCTGGGTACCATATTCATAGAAAACCCAATACTTCCCCCCATTGCCATCAATCCTCATCACAAGGGAATTGGGAGTTCTCCACCCACGGGATTCTTTGTTGAACCAGCCAAACAACAGATTGCTGCCCCCATCATCCTGGGTCACACAGAATTTTCCCGAGGCTTTCAAAGGATCTTTCAAAGTTTTTGTGGGGATCACCTTGGCATAGGAAGCATGAGTAAGACTACGGTGGACAATTCCACCGATTTCACCTGGAGTATCTCCGCCACAATGGCTGGTGGGACTGTATCCAAAATCCTGAATCACGGTCGGTGCATTGACAGGATCAATCCGGTTATTCCTGGCATCCCATCCGGGGTCCGATGAAAAATCATTCATCCGAACCTCACAAAAGGCACTACCTGACAGGACCAGGTATATCAACACCATGCATCGCATGAATATTTTCATAACCATCCCTCCTTCTTGTTCGACAATGGTCGTTTAATCCAGCCAGTCGAATGAATACAACTCCGTGTTACTCAGAGCGAATTCGATCGCTATGGTTTTTCCCTGGATCGCGGCTGGATCACCTTTCCATTTCACTGGATGAGACACTGAGTCACCCACAATGGGCTGCATATCATCCCACGAAAACCCCTCCAGCGGCTTTCCAGTTGCATCAAGAAGGCGCGCCTTGAGACTGCCATACCCTTTGGAATTAACTGTCAGTGCTTTGGCCTTGAGGATTCCAGGCTTGGTTCGCACCATTCCTTCTTCACGCCCGGCGGTTTGAGCGGCGTAGCGGTCACGCATGATCCTTGCCAGACCGATCTGTCTTTCCTCGAAACGATTGACCTTATGCCCACGCTTGTAGCCACCGTAATAAAGGTAAATCTGATTTCCCACTGGAAGCTGGCAGTCGCCCCACGCCATTGCGCGGTCCCAGGTCCAGGGAACCGGATTGCGGTCGATGAAGGGCTCCACATCCCTTTGCCAGGAGTGACCATCATGGCTCCAGGCCAGGACAGTATAGCCCAGTCCTGCTGCTTTCCTTCCATCCTCGCCCATCTCATGGGCAGTCTTGTCCGGTTCCGGATTCAGGTCATCACGCAATACCTTGACCAGCGCAACCAATGTCTTCCCACGAGCAATAGCACCTGCCATGCAGTAGAACTGGGTCTCACCAGACTCTCCTTGCTCTGGCTCAACCACCTTCCAGGGTTCCTTCCATGCCAACAGGTCCGGACTGGTAGACATGTGGGGTATCCTGCGCTTTTCCGTCCAGCCCTCACCAGGCATCATCATCGAGACCAGGGCAATGTACTGAGACCTCAATGGATCCCAGCCCAGCCAGGTGATGTCATGGCTGTGCTTGACAAATCCCTCGGTCATCTTCCATTTGAATCCATCGGGCGATACCGCGATACAGAGTCCACCATCCCCCTTCCTCTCACCATAAAAACCGAACACATATCGTTCTTCGAGTTTGGGAAAAGTTGGCCCCCGGTCAATCACCGCACATCCGAATTGAATCTTCATCGGATCCTCCAGAACCTTGTGAGGACGAATCCAATGGATACCATCCTCAGACTCAATGTAGGCAAGATGAGACTGGTTGGAGTCTTCCGGAACTCCATACCACATCCGGAACCGTCCACTCTCAGGATCTCGAATTACAGTGAAATAAGGCTGAAAACAGTTATCGCCTGTTCCATCTTCTTTCCCCCCTGTAATGATGGGATCCGGAAGTTTCTCGGGGGTGTTGATTTTTCGGATTACCCCCTGAGATTGAGCAATGTAGTGATCATCCAGAAACAGATATGCCCCTGGCTCCCAGACAAGGCCGGAATCATCCATGGCAGTTCCCTCACCTGTCCACAAAAAACATAGACAAAAACACCACAAACCTATGAGACAACCCGCATTTCTCATGACCAACCACACCTCCATGAAAAATTATCTCAATTCGAAGCTGTACAGCTTCGCAGCTTTCATCTTGATATGCAGAGTAAAACTCTCACCCGGTTTTACTCCGATCCCCGAAGCGCCTTTCCAGGTGACTTCCTTTCTCACTTGATTTCCTGTCAGCAGGTCACAGTTTTCGAGTTTCCTGCCATCCCCGCCCTGGATCTCCACTTTTACATAACCATTACGTGGAGCCTCATAATTCAGGTAGAGACGTTCACCCTTCGCCTTGAGTGGAGTGGTCCAAAACTCTCCCTCCTCATCGGCAACGAGCGCCACCAGCCTTTCCTTTGTCCAGGTGGCCAGTCCGATGTTTCCCAGATGGGGATCATAACGGGGGAATTTGTGGGGGTAGGCGTAACCGACATACGGAATCGCCACAAGATCTCCAGGCAGCTCAACCAGGTTGATGCCACCGAACAGGCAGCCACCATCCCAGGTTCCCTCTTTGCCTGGCTCGACCACCGGCCCCCCCGGCAACCACTCCCAGGTTCGTCCATCCATGCTCGAGGCCACCCGGATATTGGTCACGTCGAGATCCCTGCGGAAAATGGTGGAGAGCATGAAGTGCATGGAACGTGTGCCGGGATATAATGTGTACCCATTGATGTAGTAATCATCAAAGGGGCCATCGAAGGGATTCGGCCAGAGACAAACCTCCGGCATGGGCCAGTCTTTCATTTCGGTCGATTCACAGCGTCCGATCGCACGGTGGTTCATGTGAGCCATCCGGAAGAAACCGACATACCGCTTCAGGATGGTGTCATAATAAAGGGTTGTCTGGGTATCACTCATGTGCGCCAGGAGTGGCTCAGGCGAGGGTGTCCAGTGGATTCCATCCGGGGAGAAGGCAGTGCGGATCAACAGCTTCTTTGTTTCTCCGTAAGGATCGACACTTTTGGGGCTGCGTGCTTTCAGGTCCGCAATCTCCTGTTCGGTACCCCCACACATGTAGGCCAGACGGTAACGTGCTTCCGGCGGGGCGGTGGGATCGATAAACACCGAACTGCCATGAAAGGAATGGCCACTGATGGCTGGACCATACACAATGTTGTTGGCCTTGCTTTCCTTGAACTCGACGATACCCAGGTCAGGCTTTACCCAGTGCAAACCATCTTCCGACTCAGCCAGGCAGAGCTGGCCCTCAATTCCGGTATCGCGGGGGGCAATGGCCTCATACCAGAGACGGTATTTCCCATTGTCATGGAGGAGTGTGTGATAAGCGAGGCAGTATTCCCATGGCTGGTCATTGGGAAGCACGATCCCGGTCTTTTCGGCAGGTTGGGTCTCCAGACGGATGCCATAGGGTGTCTGGTCTTCACGTCCCCAGATCTCCCCCAGTCTGGCTGGATCGCCATCATAACGGGGCGCTTCAGCACCATCCGCAAAGTAGTAACTGGTACGGCCTGGGAGCATATACCGCCAATCGATGAACAGATGGGGACCGGGATCCAATGGATATGGTTCCAGGTCGTATCCGTAAAGGAGGAAATTCTCACTCCAGGCCGGACGGTCTGCTCCCTCTACCCCGCCTAATCCCTTTGCCGGATCTGCCCAGGGTGCAAGCGCTGGTGCGGTTTCAGTTCCAGACCAATGGGTTACCACCACAACGGACACAAAGAAAATACAAACACACTGTATCCCTCTACTAAACAAAGACCCTTTGACAAACAAGCCCATCCTATTTCCTCCCGATCCAACGATGAAATGGAATCCTCCTGCAGGAATGTGCAAATGACTGATAAAAAAACCTGCCTGTGAATCCCACTTCTGAGTTGAACTGATATATGAAAACGTTATCATAGGATTCTGAAAGAATAAACACCCAATTTTGGACTTCGGAGGATTT
This sequence comes from uncultured bacterium, assembly GCA_964481775.1. Lineage (GTDB taxonomy): Bacteria > Hinthialibacterota > Hinthialibacteria > OLB16 > OLB16 > OLB16. Next base: position 12,729 of record CAYZUX010000050.1, read on the forward strand.
TCCATTGGTGATACTCATCCGATTGCTGGTTTTCCTGGTGGTCCTTGCCCCCACAACCGGAGTCGGGGCTTGGCAAAAAGCGGAAAATTTTGATTCAGACCCTGACTGGATAGGGGTCAACAACCTGACCCCTGTCGTTCCAGTTCAGGTTACACAGGACTTTGGCTATTCCCCCACGAACCATGTTCATGGGGGAACCCCAGGGGAAGTGGGTGGACAAATCTGGAGAACAATCACTCCAGCTTTTTATGGAAAGATCATTGATCCTTTATCACTGAATGATCCTCTCAGTGCTTCGGGCACCTTCCGTGTAACCCAGATGGCTGGAGGTAGTGGGGTGATCTTCGGATGGTTCAACCATCAGACGATGGGGTGGCGTCCTCCCAACTGGATTGGATTTCGTCTGGACGATGGGAAAAAGGTGTTTGTCGAATACAATTCTTCTTCTAACCAGGCGGGTGGAGACCGGTTGCCTGGAGATCCCACCCTGACCATCGGAAATGTCTACCATTGGACCTTCCGCTATGATCCCTCGGGTGGTTCTGGAAGAGGCTTGATGGAATTCAAACTTTCAGGCCCGGAGTTTCCAAGTCCTGTGCTTTTTTCCAAGAGTCTCGACTCTGGAGTCAAAACAAGTGGAGCCTCTTTCACCCGTTGGGGAATGGTGAATGTCCAGCGTCCCGAGTCTTACCTGAAGTTCTATCTGGATGATGTAACCATCGATGGAGAAAGTGAGGATTTCTCAAGTGACCCGGGTTGGGAGGGTGTGGGCAATCATGTCACCTATCTCGATGATGCACTGCCGGGTGTCAACCGTTTCGGATATAGCCCAGACACCCAGCTGGCCGGTGGGGATGGGGTGGGCGAGTTCGGCGGGAGGCTCTGGCGGACACAGGAAAACCGTCCCGATCTGGCCGGATCTTACGGAGATAATGCCGGATTCCTCACCCTGCAAGACCACCTTTCAGCCTCGGGAAAAATCGCCATGACCGAGGGGGCACCTGACAGCGCAGCCATCCTCGGATGGTACAACTCATCCGGAAGAGGTTGGCCCGCGAAAAATGTCATGTGTGTGGTCATCGAAGGCCCCAGCCGTGTGGGCCATTATTTCCGTCCCTACTATGGTACTTCTCAAACGGGTGTTTATCGTGATTCGGGGAGTGGCCCCATCATCCTCCCTTATGGGGAATCTCATCTCTGGACCATGGATTACAATCCACAGGGGAGCGGAGGAAATGGATTATTGACAGTAACTCTGGATGGAATTTCCAAAACTCTTCCCCTTGGTGCTGGCCACAAGGCTATCGGAGCTGAATTTGATCGCTTTGGACTGTTTACCCTCGAACTGGGGGGTGCTCAGGCCAGCGTCTGGCTCGATGATATCCAATATACGGTGAATACATCCAATCAAGGGAACTGGTGTCTTTATCAATAACACTGGTTACCACAAAACCGGGCGAATCCCAAAGGGAAAATGAGGAATGTGTTCAACTTGTCATGGAAGGGATCCTTCCCATGTGCTCCTGCCACACAATAGCATCAAAACAAAGGAAATCAGAAAAAAAACTGGCCCGGAGGTTTCCCCCTGAGCCAGTGCATATCCCTGTGATAACCAACAAGGAACAGATATCAATTCAGTTAAAAAGAACCCAGTGTTCAACTGATGTGGGTGATTCTCCACAAACACCTTTCGAACCGGCGTTGTTACTCCCCTGGATATGATAAGCTGGACCCGTATTCTTGATATTCAAGAACAGAGGATCCATCTCATCCAACGAGCAGTAGACCGCATCCAGATCGGTAGTATCCACCGAGCTTCCCCCCCGTGTGACTGATCCCGAGACAACCGGTTGGCTTCCCAGGTTGGCATCGGCGAACACATTATAATTCTCGGTAAAAGTCCCCGCGGCCTGGTTGCTGAGGGCATTCACATCCCAGTCACTCACCACACACAGGTTCATGGTGGTCTTGAACTGGGTTCCGGAAGTCAGGTTGAGGAGTTGACTGCCAACCTCATGGAAGGTTGAACGAGTCAGGTTGATTTCAGCAGTCACATCCGTACCAACTCCAGAAATGGCCCCATCGACACCGGTAATGGAATAAACAGTCGTTCCTGCCAGCGCCAAGACATTTTTCTTACTGGCTCCATTGGTGTCCTCGAAAACAACTGCTTTCTCACTGTCACGGATCAGGCAGTCATTGAGATTCAAAGTCACAAGATCGACATTTTCATTGAACCTGATACCTGTTGCATTATTCTGTATCACACTGTCTTCAAAGGTGATGGTGGTTGGTACATCAGGATCGGTATTGCGATAGATCAGGATGCCATTTTCACACTGCTCCACCAGGATGTCCTTGGCAGTCATGGTCGATCCATAGTTGTCCCGGAAGCGCCAGCCCAAAGCCCCTTTCCTGGCAGTGATGTTTTCGAAAACGATGTCCGAACTCACTTCAACTTCCTGGATGCGCAGACAGGCGTCCCCCAAACCACCTTCGAATAAGCAATTGGATATGGTCAGGGGACCAATATGACCGCGAACCTGCATTCCACGCGTCGAAAAACCCTTGATCACACAGTCCTTGATCTCAATATCATTGATGGTTCCCGCATTCCGGGTGGAGCGGACCTGATTCTCACTCCAGCCATTGATCTCACAATCGATTAGCCTGGAGGTCACATTCTGACCATTGGTGTTGACCCCAAAGCCTGAACCCGATGGACCATTGATCGTGCACGACACGAGGTTCATGGTAACACCGTTGACTCCATCAATTTCAAAACTACGCTCGGTCACCTCGCTAACGGCGTTGAAAGTACAACCGGTTGCATCACAGATTCCCTTGTTGTTTCTGGCTGCCCAACCCATATTACGGGCGACATTGTTATCAACATGACAATCTGTCAGACGAATCTCAGTCCCTGTACGCTCAAATCCAGATCCGGGATCCTCGATATCGATACCCCTACCTCCATTATTGCTGATGGATGAGTTCTGAGCTGTTAAGGTGACTGTACTGGCGATGATGTGGACCCCCTGTACACCGCAATTGTTCACCGTGGAGTTGGCCAGAAAGAGGCCGGCGTTATCCTGATCGAAGGTGATCCCTGCTCCACCACTTGTGATATTCAACCGGTCAACCACGACACCTTGGGATTGGATCACCAGCCCCCCAGAGATGGTGGCAATCGGATCCGGAGCAACGGAACGCAATACGAGACCCTCGAGTGTGACTATAAGGGTTTCTGAATAGGTTTGACCATCCTTGATCTCGATCACATCATTGGCTGCCGAGGCATCCAAAGCACTCTGGATGGTTGTGAAAGCCCCTCCCGCTCCATCTTGACGCACAATCCGGGTAGTTGCCTCCACTGGATTGGCAAAGATAAAAAATGCCATAAGCAAAAACGAAACGAAAGATTGGGAAAGTGTCAACGGTAACATCTCTGGGAGATCCTCCTTGTCTGAATCCTGTTCTGTCAGTCGCAGAAAAAACTTAGAAGAGATGGGATCCCTTCCAAGATGCAGACAGTATGAGCAAACGCTTACTCTCAGTCAAGACCATAATGAAAAAACTTTAATTACTGGAATAAAAATGAAATTTCTCAGTAGTGGGTTGATTTTACGCAATCGATTACATAGAATGCCTTCTTCATGCTCAAGTGAACAGAGTCATGGAGGTAACGGCAAAATACTAATTACATACTATCATTCAACACTTTACTATGGGCAGGAAAAAAACCGGATGATCCCTTCTGAAATGATTCTTTTAATGAGAGGGAACTGAGGGATTGACGTTTCCTGAAGAGAGTGTGCTAACCTAGGAACACTTCTATGAGTCTCACAATCATTGATATCGCAAGGATGGCGAACACCTCGACTGCCACGATCTCCCGTGTCATGAGTGGCAAGCCGGGAGTATCCGAGGAAAAACGGAAAGACATCCTCGAGCTGTTGGACCGTCTAGGCTACCGCCCCAATCGGATTGCACAGCAATTGGCTTTGGGACGCAGTAATCTGCTGGGGATTGTTGTAAACAACCTGAAGATTCCACTCCATGCCCAGTTGATCGCATCACTTGAGAATTTCTGCGGCGAGTATGGTTACAACATCCTCGTGATGGATTCCAATCACGATCCTGAAAAAGAGATCAACAATATCGAAACAATGCGTGGCCAGCGGGTTGGAGGTCTTTTCGTTGTCCCGGTCTATGAATACGACACCAGCGTCAGCCTGGATCACCTGCTCCGGCTCAAACTGGACCGGTATCCATTTGTCATCATTGGAAAGATCCTGGGTTTTGACCTGGACTGGGTAGCAGTCGAAGAACAGAATGCGGCAGCGTCGACAACCCAATATCTTTTGGATTTGGGACACAGGCACTTTTGTCTTATGGGATACGATACCAACAACAGAACGGTAATGGAACGTTTTGAATCGATTTCCTCGACGCTCTCCCGGAATGGAATAACGTTGGAAAAAGATCTGGTGGTTGAAGAGGTCGGAACCTGGGTGAATGGAGGAATGCTTTCCTGGCGGCATGAAGTCGAAAAGGTCATGTCTCGAGAGGTACGCCCAACCGCTTTTATCGCGGCCAATGATACCATCGCGCTTGTGACCATCAGAGCTCTGGAAACCATGGGATTTACTGTTCCCGGGGATGTCTCAGTGGCGGGTTTTGATAACAGCGACTTCTCCGCTTTGACCCATCCCACAATCACCACCAATGCCAAGAACATGGAAGAGCTGGCTCGCCTGGCGACAGAGGTCCTCATCGGGAAGCTCGAAGATCCCAGCCGAAAGTCCACACAGTGTGAAATCCCGCAAAGGTTAATCGAAAGAGATTCGTGTGGTCCCTGCCCCGATAGACCTCGATAGGGATAAGCCTTCCCAAACCGGTGAGGGACTCATTCCTCCTTTTTGTCCGCTGTAAAAGGTTCAATCTCTATCGCCTGGCAGATGGCCTCACCACCATGGTTATTGGTGAAACGAAGTTCGATAATCCCATTTTCCGGCACGATCCCGTCATAAACCAGGTCACAAGCTGTATTCAGACCACCAGATACCGCGACAATATCGAAATCTTTTGCCTTCAATTCCCCATTGACAACGATATCGAACACACGTTTTTCCGGGTCAATGGACCGGCTCTCCATCAGCTTGATGCGTACTGAATAGACTCCTGGGCCGACTGTCAGGTTGATCCAGAAGTCGGGTGCATGTGCTCCGTAACGATAGAGCTCTGGATCAGGAGTATTTGCCACGCTCAGTCTCCGCGGCTGAGCCCACCAGTTCGAGAGAACTGGATCGGCTCCAATGCCAGTCCGCACAATCCACTCGGTGCATGGGCGCCAGGTGTTCCCTTGGGTATCCTTGTAATCCTCCCGGGAGGTGTAACCCAGGATCATCCGTTGAGGAGAAACCGGACCACCATGGGAACTGGTTTTTCGCTTGCCTGATTCATCGGAGGACTGGAGGGCACTGAGAATCACCCTGTCTCCTTGCGAGAGGGGATTTTTCTCTCCTTTCACCTCCACTCTCAATTCATGGGTTCCATCGCTCAGGCCGCTTCGGTAGTAAAGAATCTGCGACCCTCTCACCTCAGGCCCCCAGCAATCGATACCCACCAGTTGTTTCACTCCATCCAGGTACACCTCCGCTTTCCCACCTTCAGGTAAATATTGACCGAGTAAACGAACCTGGTTCCCATGGAACTGCTGACTCCAGATAGCCCCCTGAGTATCGGAACTGATCGCTGGGAACTCCTCCGATGGTTCATTTGAGATGACCCAATCTCCAGTCCGGGTCAATGCGCCGGCGGCCACCTGGATTTGCGGGTCCCTCCCGCGAATCTCGATTCGGGTGGCTCCGTCATGACGAATCACAACAATGCAGTCTCCATCGGCGAGTGGTTCCAGGGTATAACCATTGGCATCGAGAGCATCTCTCTGGAAAAGAGGCTTCCCATCCGCCTGAACTTCAGTCGGACAAAAGGAAAGACGGAGCAAATCGATCGTTCCGTCCGGTGAATCAAAGGTCGAATAGGAGATGTGTCCCGCCTGGTATGTAATCTGCCTGATGACCGCTGTGGAACGGAGGAGATGATTCTCACGGCTTGGGGCAAGATGCGGAAGCCAGGCCATGGTGGCCAGCACATGTTTCAGGGCCATGGGGTGAGCAATCTTGAACCAGTCACCAGCGACAATCTGACCTCCATCAATATTGTCCTCAACTACTCCTGTCTCATGGAAATCATAGGTCGCCAGGGTCATCTTCCGAATGGCGATTTCCCTGGCCCACTCATCATCGGCGAGCTGTGCATACTGGGCAAATGGAACTGATAACTCCATGGGACCATACCAGAGGGACCGTCCGCAACAGGAAGATGACTCCGGATAGGCCCAGGCACCACTGAAGGTGTCACCACCTGACTGCAGAGCCACACCGGTCCGGTGAAGAAAGAGTGAAAGGATATTTCTCGCATCGCAGCGCCAGTTCGGAAAAATTTCGGGATGGTCCATGAGATAGCGGGCAACAAATTCGGTCACGTTCTCAGCCTGCACATCACACACCCAATCCCAGTAATTCCTTCCCCATGTATCATTCCCGGTCCAGTGGGGAAGCAAGACTTCTGTCAAATATCTCCTCCCTGCATCACGAGCCTTGAGAATACAATCCTCACTACCCCTGTAATCCAGGCGGAGCAGCTCCTCAAAAAACTCCAGGAGGAAGGCCACTCCTCCCGTCATCCTGTCATTCCAGGGAACCACCTCGGGATTGGCATACCTGTTCCAAGGTGGCATTGCTGGATCTTCTGAACCATGAAGGGCTAGCTGCTCTCCCCATTGACAGGCTGCATTCAGCCAGCGGGTGTTGCCTGTGACCTGGTATGCCCGCAGCAATCCGAGACCCACCTCCGCAGTGATATCCAGCTGGATCATCCCCTTCGGATCTGCCTTCCCATAAACTACCCCCTTGACCGGAACACTGATCAGGAATCCGGGCCAGGGATGTTCCGGACTGGTCATCAGGTGGTCGATGAGGGTATCTGCCGTGACTGTCAACAGGCCGATCGCATGTCCATCCCCCGAATACCGGTAGTAATCAACCAGACCGCTCAATAGATATGCGGCACGTTGCCCAAAATCCCCATTAGCCCAATCACTGATGGGAGGAATACTGATTTCACCCTCCGGGCTGATTTTCCAGGCGCCGCTCCAGACAAACTCCGGAGCAGGAGAGATCGCTTTGGGAGGAACCGCCCAGGGATAACGTTTTAATGTCTCAGCCGCGACACGCACGCGTTCATCCCATTGCCCATTCTGCCCTTGATACCAGGGTGCAATGATTTCCTGACTGTCCTCAACCGTCTCGTGGGCGTAATATCGTGGATATTGCGATGCAGCCTGATCATCTGGATTGAAACCAACCAGGCAGAGAATCACAACAACCGGCAGGTGTGTGCCTGTTACCTGGTGGGGAAAAAGCAAGCGAATAATCTGCATTTTTTATGGCCCTCAGCTTTCGGAAGGTGTAGGGAGCGGTTGAAAGACTTTAATCGCCATCCACAGGTCGGGTCAACCAAGCTATTTCATCAGGCCTGTAGGACCTCATGGAGTGTGCATTGAATGAATCACTCGCCACAGTCCAAATGATTACCGGAGGGATCACCATCATGAATACAAATCACCTAGGCCCCAATGCCCAGCTGGCTCTTGATACACTCAATATGAAACCATGCAGGGAGATTCCGAGCTGGATCTTTCATACGATGGATATTCCCTTTATGGAGCATTTGACAGGTGTCCGTGAGGGAGACTACCAGGCAGATCCTGATCATGTTTACACTCTGTTCCAGCAGAAAGTGGGAACCTGTTTGCTGGACCAGTACCTTGCAGACAATCCGCTGACCATGGAGGGACATGGTTACTCCGCGGATGCAGCAAGGGGCGCAACCACCGGGGCACCCGAAATCATCCTGGACTCGATGACCATTGACTCTCCCGAGGCAGTTGTGGAGCACCTGGAGAGCCATGTCTTCCCCGATCTGGAAAAGCAAATTCGCGAGACAAACCCGGATGACGAGAAGAACTGGCATGGGATCATTCACGAAGAACGGGCACTCCAGAAACGACTGGGCACATCGATCCTGAAAAGTCCCTATGGCGAGGCTTTCAATGGGTTCCCCAAACTTCGTTATGGGACCTATGGTTACGAAAATTACTTCATGGCCTATGCCTTGTACCCGGAAGTTCTGGAAAGAGATTTTCGCCTGCAATCCGATCTCGCCGAAAAAACCAATCGCATTGCCATTCAAGCCATCCGAAGGGGTGGACTCCCCGAGGTCATCCGTATCGATCACGACATGGCGGGAACACGGGGAATGCTGGCACGAATCGAGACCCTTGATCGTTTATGGTTTCCTCATTTTGAACGTGCCATCAAGCCTTATCTCGATGCAGGCATACGACTCATCTGGCATTGTGATGGCAACCTCATGGAGATGGTCCCCCGGTTGATCGAGGTGGGTATCTCAGGTTTCCAGGGATTCCAGTATGAAGATGGCATGGATTACGAGCAGATCTGCCGTATGAAAACACGGGATGGAGATCCACTGATGATCTGGGGAGGGGTCTCTGTCACCCGCACCTTGCCTTTTGGCACCCCGGAAGATGTGCGCCGGGAGCTTCAATGGCTGGTTGACCACTCACCCCCTATCGGTTTTTTTCTTGGAGCCAGCAGTACAATCGTTCCCGGCGTGAAGTGGGATAACCTGTATGCCTTGATTGAGGGTTTGGCCTTTTTCCGGCATGCAGGACGCCGATGCTGACATTGATTCTGATTGAACCTTGTTGATTCCTATTGGGAGACTGGAGGATTTGCTCAATGAGAAAAACTGGAATCATCACCTTTCTTCTTTGTTTTTGCAGCTTGGCCCATGGGGAGAATCCCTGTACCAATGGTTCATTCGAGGAGGTTGGAGCCAATGGAAATCTCGTAGGCTGGTCACCTATGGGGGAGTCCGGTCTTTCTTCTGACACCCACTCAGGCAGCAACTCATTCAGTGTCGCTCGAAGATCAGACACATATGGTCCTGAGTCTGGATTGAACCGGGATTGGATGCCGGAAAGCGGTCAGCAAGGAGCGATGATCAGCCAGACACGGGGAGGGATGGAGTTCTGGTACAAGTCTCTTCACCGGAAAGGCGCTGTGATGAATGTCATGGTGATTCCCATGAATTCAAAGCCCCTGGAGGAAACCTCCGCATCCCGTGTCACCTACGAAATCCCCAGCGAACACGATGGCGACGGTATTTGGCACCGGATCCGGATCAAGTATGACTACACCGGAAATTCTGAGGTCAAGTGGGTTCATTTCGCGGCAAGAGTCACCTCCGGTTATGGCGAGTTTCTGATTGATGACATCTCCTATCTCGAAGAGGTGGGGCCTTTCCTCATCCTGGATGGGTTACGGATCGAGGAGGATAAGGAAGCCCCCGGTGAACGAGGCACACTCACCGCCAGGATACGCAATACCGGCGACCGGCCAGCGGAAAACATCATAGTCAAAGCCGAGGGACCGGAGGGTGTGTCCATCGGTCCAGCTCTGCTGATCATCCCTCACCTGCCCATGGATCGTGCCGAACGGGCCAGATTCACTTTGGTAGGCCCACGTAACACGAAAGGAACCTTCAAGATCACCGCAACGGTGAATGGGGTGGAAACAAGCAGCTCCCTTCACATTGCCCCGGAGATGGAAGTCATCAGCTTCGGCCAGATTCCCACGCCCTACAGCAATGGCCTAACTCTCGAATGCGTAGTCCGCAACAAGGGCAATGCCATCCTGGTTGACCCCCAGGCTGATTTCACATCCGATGCAGGCCTTCAGACCATCAAAATGGAAGCCATTCCTCCGGGCCGATCGAAGACCTTCACGACCGCTGCTTGGAAACCGGGATCCACCCGTTCTTTGGCTCCCTCGGTCCGTATCACCGCCAAGAACAAGGAGGGGGAAATCTATCTCGAGAGCCGGCCCATGCATCAATCTCGAACGGGGTATAGCCCTGAGTCTGAAGAATCGATCTGGAACGACCAGGTCAGATTATCCATTCCACAACCTCGCAACACCCATGCTGCTGTGGACATCCAGATTCAGGCAGGTGGTGGACACTGGAAGAAAATGGCTTGCATTCCGCAACTCACCCGTCTTGTCTTCAAGGATCCTTATGGTCAACGGGTGGATGCCACCGACAAACTCCAGGTTGCAGGGAAATCGTTTCATTCAAAGCCACTTCAGATTCCACTCTCCTTCACCGACACGGATGGAGCCAAATGGGAGGTGAAAATCCAGTTTGAAGTGAAAGGAGAAGAGCCAGTCATCGATGTGGAATACGAGCTCACCTGTGATCAACCACGGGATCTACTGGCTTTCGATGGTCCGATGATCTATGTGCTCGAACGGGATGAGGCAGTCTACCCAGGCCTGGAATGGCTCGTGGAGGGTGAGGTCTCCTCCTCGGATCTCGACATCAACAAGGACCATCCTCACCGGAATCGTACGGTGGTTCATCCCAATATGATCACGATCCCGGCAATCGGTGTTCACTCAAAGGATGGCACTGTGGGCTTGTTGTGGGATGCCAAACAGAAATGGGATGGAGATCGGGACCGTCCCTGTGCGGTGTTTGCCTCACCTGATCGGAGGGAACCGCTGAACCATCAACGTGCTCACCTGATGGGTTTGATGGTTCCAACAGTTCCTGATTTCATGGCTCCCAACCATTTTGAAGCGGAGAAGCCCTATCCTTTACATCCCGGTAAACCACTGAGGCTTGAATGCAAGATTTATGCGGAAGCTGGAGGGAAAGACGTCTTAACTGCGATCGACCAGTGGTTCAAGGAATATCCTCTTCCTCCTGCCTCATCGCTTCCCCACGGTTCTTATGAAGGCGAAATCGAGTTTTCAATGCGTGGGTACCTGGAATCCTTATGGGTACCGGAAACCCGGGAGTGGTTCTACAGCAAGAATGGCATCCCCGCGCTCTCGGGAAAACAGCGTCCACGGTCTTTCATCGCGGATCTGCTGCTTGGATCCCTGGTCAGTCCTACACCGGATATCCGTCTCAAATGCCTTGAGAGAGCTAGGGAGGTTCTCACAATCATCGGTGGTGAACCTCGCCTGGATTCCCAGCTGTTTCCAGGGAAAACAGAACTGGTACTCACGGGCAAGGACTACGCAGGCGCATTGTTGGCGTCACGTGGTGAAGATGGAGGCTGGCGGTTTGATGCGGACTACCAGGATCAGGGGACTTTCAAGGGACTGGATTACCGGACCTTGGGACCTGATGACGCTCTTGAGATCGGTACCTGTGCCCAGAAGGCCTCTGTGATCCTTCGTTATGCCCTGATTGGCGGAGATCAACTGGCTTACCAGTCCATGATTAAAACTCTTGAATTGATGGAAACATTCACCGTGCCGCGTGCTGCCCAGGTCTGGGAGGTTCCTGTTCATACCCCCGATATTCTCGCTTCAGCAGATGCGGTGGATGCTTTCCTGGCAGCTTACAGGTTCAGTGGGGAGGCGAGATGGTTGCAGGATGCCATTTATTGGGCACAAACAGGGCTACCCTTTGTGTACCTGTGGGAGGATCCCAAGTTGCCTTTCCTGCTGGGTGCGACCATCCCAGTCTTCGGAGCAACCTTATACAACTACTCCTGGTTCGGACTGCCGGTCCAGTGGAATGGATTACGTTACGCCATGGCCATCCTGGACCTGGCCGAATATGACTCGAGCCACCCGTGGCGTGACATTGCCCGGTTGATCATTCACAGCGCCATCCATCAACAGGCTCCCGAGGGCGAGGATGTGGCCCTCTGGCCCGATAATGTGAGTGCCATAGATGGAGCCCGCTGCCCCTGGGTGTTTGCCCCCCAACAGATCATCCAAGCCATCTGCCGTCTCACCGGAAAAGATCTGACACCACAAACGAAGGTCTTCCGTTCCGATGGCCAGTCGGTTCATATCACGGCCACAGCAGAGATCAGGGAAACCAGTTGGGCCAACAGCATCCTCTCATTGGCTGTGGAGTATCCGGAACAGATGCAGGGGGTGGTCCTTCTTGCCAACCTGAGCCGGCCTGAAGCAGTGCTCCTGGATGGTACCTCCATCGAATCCAAGATCGATATTGAATCCGGCCATGAAGCCGGCTGGAGATACGATCCGGAAAATGCCTGGTTGTCGATCCGTATTCCCAAACAGGGATTATCCAAAGTCCAAGTCAAAGGAGCCCACTACCAGACCGTTGAAAGACTACCCCCCTTACTGACTGAACTGAACTTCGAGTTCGGAGATAAAACCGAAGGCTGGATTTCGCTCAATGATGTGGAAGATCTTGGATGGAAAGATGGAAAACTCACAGGAAAGATCACAGGTCCTGACCCTTATGTAGGACGAAGCCTTCTCCGAGTCACCTGTATGGACTGGTCAAAGGTTTCCATCAACATGAAGGTCACACAGGGAGACATCGCCCAGTTTTACTGGGTTACTGAAAACAGCCCTGAGATGAATGAACACAAGGTGGCGGTCTTCAGGGTTCAACCGGATGGAGAGTTCCACACCTATACCATTGACCTATCCCAACACCCGCTCTGGTCGGGTCAAACCCTTACCGGTATCCGGCTCGACCCAGCGAATGGCACCGGTCCGGGGGAGTTTGAAGTAGATTGGATTCGCTCCGAGTGGTAGGTGGCTTGATTTTCGATGGCACTGGTTGGTGTATAGAAAAATTGCGGTTGTGCTCAACTCTCAGGTTGCACGTTTGAGTAATATGGTTCTATAATGAAATCGAGAGATTGTGTATTGCTTTATGATGCCGGGCTCGCAGGCGTAACCGCCTTGCATAAGACCTGTAGCCCAGGAGGGGGGCGATCAGTATGACCAAGCCGCAAATCAACATTCAGGACAGTTTTCTCAACCAAGCCCGGCGGGACCGGGTGGCAGTGACCCTGCATTTGGCTGATGGGTCTGATCTGTATGGAAAGATCATTGCTTTTGACAGCTTCACAGTGGTCATCGTGAACGAAGAGCGGGACGAACAGTATCTCGTCTATAAACATGCGGTTGCCAGTATTCAACCATCCGAGAATATCCGTTGGAACCAACAGCCACAACGCGAAGGAGTCCGTCCACCCACGGATATCCGGCGTGAACGCTGAGGACGCCGGGAGTGCGCCTTCTAGCTGTCGACATCGGTAATACCAATATCACACTGGGAGCCTTCGAGGAGGGAACTCTCCATCATCAGTGGCGCATATCCAGCCGTCCATTCCGGACTACCGATGAGTATCTCAGCATCATCTCTCAGTTATTCAACCATTACAGGTTCTACCCGGATCGGGTAATCCTGGGCAGTGTTGTCCCTCCTTTGAATCGAGAGTGGGAAGGAGTGTGTAAGGGCCTGGAGGTACCACTCCGGATTGTCAGGCCATTACACCCGGACTTGATCCCTCTCAATGTGGAGACACCCACCGAGGTCGGGATCGACCGGATCATCGACAGCTGGATGGCCCTTCAGAAATACCCTCCCCCCTTGCTGGTTATTGATTTTGGGACCGCTACAACCATCGATGTGGTCGGACCCACAGGAGATTACTGTGGTGGAGTGATTCTCCCGGGGATCGACCTTGGTGCCGAGGCACTCTTTCGCCGGACAGCGCTGCTCCCACAGGTTTCCGTCAGGAAACCCGTCTCCGTGATCGGGCGGAATACCGTAGATTGCATCCAATCCGGGCTTTACTATGGTTGGCTGGAGATGACACGTGGTCTGGTAGAGCGGATTCGGCGGGACATGGAGGGAGATGTGACAGTCATCACCACCGGCGGCCTTTCATCGGTATTTGCAGATGATTCCGGCTTCGCTGACCATATTGAACCAGCCCTTACCCTCGATGGCCTGTTCCTCATCGACACCTATTGGGAGAGATATAATCCCTAGAATAAGGAATCCCTTGTTCCGATTCCCAATCAATCATCATGGCCTTATACTCAAGGCCTGATTACTTCAGGAGGAGGAATTCATGCTCCAACGTCTCTTCTACGCATCCCTTCTGCTTGGATGCCTGGCAGCGAATCTCTGCGTGGCGGGAATAGAAAAGGCCTGGCCGCAAACACACACTTTTCAACCTCCCATTGGTGACCGTTGGCATTATCCTTTCAACTTCACTCCTGGGACCCGTCCCACTGCCTCTATTTTCTGGAATAATGGACGTGACTTCCCCATTTTCAATAAACGTGATGGGGTGGCCATCCTTAAATGGGATACTTCTGCTTCTGTCACTCCCGGTGAAGCCTCATCCAGTTATCACATTTCCAGCTGCACGGTGACTGTCCACAATGTCGCTTCAGCAACATGGGAGTTGAGTGGATTAAACACGGATGGAGTCCAGAAACGTCTGGAGCTTTTCGGAGTTGGATTTACCACCATCGATCCCGAGACCTGGGTGGAAAGTACCCCTTTCGTTGGGGGGAATGTCGGTGGACCAGTTCCGGCCCAACCGCGTGATCCCTTTCCTATCGACCTGGCAACACAAGGCCATGCCGAGGATTTGATCACTGCCATTCCATGGGCACTGGGAACTCCCCTGGGATACAATCCGGCCACACAATCCACTCCCTTCCCCATCCAGTTTGCCATTGATGTGACCCAACCAGCAATCCAGAGTTATCTCCAGGAGGCACTTTCCAAAGGAAGAGTTTATTGGATCGTTGCGACAACCATCGATGCTCCCGTGATGGGGGGATCGCCCAGTTCCAGCCCTGTTCTTGTGATGAAAGAGGGAACCGGCAGCATCCCCGGCTCCGAATCCCCGAAACTTGAGATACAGCTGGGTCAACAAGGATCCTCAGTCGAGAAATGGACCCTGTACTGAGAAACCATCTCCTTTTACGCGGTTTCACCCTGATCGAGCTACTCATCACCATCGCGATCATTTTGATCCTGATCGGGATGGCGCTACCCAATCTGCTGGAAGCTCAACTCAGGGCAAGGATTGTCCACGCCCAGGGTGGCATGAAGACATTGGGTACTGCGTTGGATGCCTACCATGCGGACAGTGCCAAATTACCCGCGACCTATGGTCCCTTTTCACCCAGCCTTCTGAGAAGACTCATTCCCCTCACCACACCGATCCCCTACATCAAAGACATCCCGCGAGACCCTTTCCAGCCCCTGGAAAAACCTTATTGGGATGCCTCATCCTATGTGAATGCCAATGATCCACGAGAGAATTGGGATACTTTTTTTCTCTATAACCGGGGAGATGGAGATGTGGGGTCCACGCATGGTGGTGGTACCGCGGAAAGCCGTGCTGCATGGAGCCTGACCAGTGCGGGTCCCGACAGAACCATCCTCTTTCCATATTACTTCTACTCCGTCCGATTCAGCGACAACCCCCAGAAGTTCATGTACAGTCCCACCAATGGTTCCAAGAGCGATGGGGAGATGTTCCTGCGTGGGGGGCGTTACCTGACACACTGAAGCCAACATGGGAGGTCATCACTCAAATGAGCACAAATAACAATTTGCAGGTGGGCATCGCTGGGATTGGCTTTATGGGAGTCACCCATTTCGGTGCTATTAAGACAATCAAAGGAGTCCGTGTGGCTGCCATTGCCGAGGCAGATCCAGTCAGACGGACAGGCGACTGGTCAGGAGTACGAGGCAATTTCGGGTCAGGAGGCGGTCAGGTCGATCTATCCAAGATCCGTGTGTATAAAGATTACAGGGATATGGCACGGGATCCGGAACTTGATCTCGTGGATCTTTGTCTCCCCACTCCACTTCATGCGAAGGCCGCGATCTATTGTCTTGAACAGGGCAAGCATGTCCTTTGTGAGAAGCCAATCGCGCTGAATCTCAAGGATGCCGATGCTATGCTTGCGGCCGCCAAGGCTGCTGGAAGGCACCTCTTTGTTGGCCAGGTGCTTCGTTACTTCCCCCAGTACCGTTACCTGAAACAAGCCTGTGAGTCAGGCAAGTTTGGAAAACTGATCGCCGCACGTTTCCGCCGTATCATTTCGCGTCCCGACTGGCAGGCTGCGGGCGGTAACTGGTTCGCGGATCCCAAAAAATCAGGAGGAG
>CAYZUX010000051.1:0-28609 GCA_964481775.1 uncultured bacterium
AACGACCACCGATACATCGCCCCGCCGGACACGTTCCAGGGCTTCCCGTCCATTCGAAAAGGTTTCCAGGTGGAATGGTTCCTTGTTCATCATCCTGCGAAAGGAGTAACGAACAGCTTCTTCATCATCCACGACAATCAGGGTAGGAGGGTGGGATGTGATCACTGGTTCCTCATTTTTACGATTTTTCAGGATTTTACTCTGCTCCCTTTTCCTCAAAGGTCCAGTCAGGTTATCATCGTAGGTGAGGGAATGGAACTTTTTGGATCAAAGGGGCTGGGTCTTTCCAAGCACTTGAAGGGAGTCCTACGTATTGTGAGGAGATGGCTAATCTTTGCCCTGATCCTTTTTTTCGCATTTCCCGTTCCTGTTTTCGCGGAAGAGGATTCAGGCCTTAAAATCGAGTTTGTCCCCAAAAAAGAGGATGACAGGCCTGTGGGAGGCTCCATCATCGAGGGGCCGGATTTCGGTCAGAGTGCTGAACCGCTCAAGCCCGATGCGTTGGAACCAGTTATTGAGCCGGAGACTTCTCCACCGCCCAGGCTCGATGCAACTCCCACACCCACATTGATCCCTCCACGGCCAACACGTATCCCCCCCTCGATACCGAGAACTGAAACCGAGGTGGAAAGTGGGGAGTCTATCCGTTCTGAACGGCTGATCCCGGAAAGCGCCGCCCCGGCTTCCCCTCCGGTGATCGAGCGATCTTCCACCCGTATGAGTGACCTCCAGATGGAATTCCAGCCTTCTGGCGGCACTTACAGCCAACGTGTCATGACGGAAGGCACACTCCAGCCCGGGGAACGTCTCCGCTGGAAATATCCCAAGGACATGGAATGGCGTGTGCTCGAAGCTTATGGGACAACCACCATTCACCTGTTGCCATCGCATTATGAGGTCTCAGGCAATTTCTTCCACAGTTTCAAAGAGGGAACCAACCGGGTTCAGATTCCTACTCTGCGTGAAGGCAGGGACCGGCGTGACCGTCCTGACTTGACCGGTTCGGAACGAACCAATTTCCGTCTTTTCGTCGAGGTCGATGCCTCCGCTCCCAAGGCCCCCGCTCCTCAGGGGAACTGTGTGGTGTGGCAGAAGGGGAAACTCTGGTTGAATGATCTGGTGGGTGGAGAGATCGATGCCCTGGTGGATGGGAAGATGGTCGATCACCTGGAGGTGACTTCTTTGATCCCGGGTCTGATCTTCATCCTCACCCCCCCCTCCCAAATCAAGGTTTATGCAGTCAAAGTGGATTTCCAGGGTGAGATCTTCAAACTCATCGGCCGTGAGAAAGGCCGTGCCGACCGGAATATCGAGGAGCTGGCTCGCTTGCTTCAGATGGCCGACACCCCGGAAAAACAACTCTGGTGTGAAAGCCGGATGGCCTATGAACAGGAACAATCCCGCCTGCAAAGCGATAAACAGGCGCTTTACCAGATGTACCTCCGCAATGAACTGGATGCCTGGGGACTTGTGCGCTCTGGCCAGCCGTTGCCGTATATCCAGATGGCGAAGACCATCTACCGGCATGAGAACCTGGAACTCTCCCTGAGTATGACCTCGGACCACCTGGGAAAGAGTCTGGTTCTTGCCAATGCGTTTCTCTGGATCAATGAGTCTTTGCCCACTCCCTCCACACCATTCAACCTGGAAATTGTGGATCAGAGCGACCCGGCTTTCCTTGGATTTGATACCCGTTTCCGTGCCGATGGTCAAAAGCTCATTGCCGAGGAGCGTTTCAAAGGCTCCACCGCATGGGTACCACGGAGTGTGGTGGTGGATTTGTATTACTACGCCACTTTCCGTCCACCTCAGCTGCAGGGTCCTCCCGGTTACCTCGTGGATGTCACCATGGACCTGACAGGCGGACTTAAACGGCTCAACAAGGAACAGGCTGTCAGCGCCCGTTTGGGTTCCATTCAGATGACTCAGGATCAGTTCCGTATCGATGTCGCACCGGAACTGCTGGTCAGCAGTGGCCCCATGGACAAGTTGACACGTGACATCATCCTGCAGCCTCTGGATCTGCGTGGGTGGTACACCGGACGGCGTTCCCGGATCCACGAGGCTTTTGAACATGCCCAGCTTCTCCCGGATGAGCTCCTGAATGAAATTGAGAACGCCGCCGATGAGCTGGGGGTCCGTGTGTATGAGGCCGAGAAACCAAAAAGGGCTGTAAATCCCTCATATCTTTTCGAGCCCCAACGTCTCTCGATCAGCCTGGCACGTACCACCACCCCTGGTGAACTCCACCTGGACATCGAGCTCGAGAATGTGGATAAAGAGATTGTCCGCGTGACCCGCAGCCTCTTTCCAAAGGTGGATGTACTTGACCTGGCAGCCCGTTCGGTTGCCTCTAACCGGACCTATGTCAGGCTTGAGGATTTCCGTCCACTGACTCTCGGTGAATGGATTGAAGCCCGGCAGCCGCGTACGCTCTTATCAAACTGAGACCATCTGACAGGGGATTTCAGTGGATGGCGCCAGTGGCTGCAATAGAAATGAATCGAGGTGCTTTTTACATGCGTTCCTTAGTTGTGGCAATTTTGGGACTTGGCTTGTCCTGGCCTGTCTCCGCCGACCGGATCGTTTTGATTTACGGCGATGTGCTCGAGGGCAAGGTGGTCTCACAAACAGACACCACGGTCACCATCCAGGGCCCCTATGGTGAACGGGTGATGAACAAGTCGGATATCCGGGAGGTCCTCAGTGATGCGGGAGGTACAACAACCTCTCCGGCGGCCGCTCCCGCTGCACAGCCAGCCACTGCGCCAGGTACCTCCGCGGATATAGCCCCCCAGGAAGTGCCCGTGGCTGGACCGGAAGGTTGGCCAGTGGATGATATGCCGGTTGCCCAGCCGGTCCCTCAGTCTCAACTGGCGCCTTCGGCCCCGCCGTTACCGCCACGTGATGGACAGAATCCGGATTCCATCCCCCAATCCTTCACACCTCCTCCGGCAGGTCAGCTTCCCACTCCCTATGACTTGATACGGGCCAATGCCGAAATGCAGGCCAAGTGGACCGATCTCGAAATTTCCTATATCCAACGTGCTTTTGCTTATGGGCAGAGTACCGAAACCCGTTGCGCGGCACGCATCATCCCGCCCAATTACATGCGGGCCAAAATGGTGACTCCAATCCCGGTTTCCCAGCAGTTTCCAAAGGGTGGCGAGGTCGAATATGACATGTACCGTGCCAAAGATTCCCTTTGGCAGGTGGCTAAGATTCCTGGTCAACCGATCCAGTACCTGAAAATGGATGCCTCTCGGCTTGAACGGCAATCGGCCGCCAAGTCGATGGAATCCTTCCAGTATGGCTTCGCGGGAACATCGACTGATGACACTTTGATTCAGCCATTCGCACGGAACTCCAGTATCATCGGCTCGGAGATCATCGATGGAAATGATTGCTGGGTTCTGGAGACACGTTACACCCCCGAGGTGATTGAAACCCAGATTCGCCGTTACCCACCCGAGCTCCAACCCACAGTACGTCAACAGCTTTCTACCCAGATTGGAGTCATCCGTAACTGGATCGGAAAAAATGACCTCATCCAGCGGCGCATGGAAAGCTTCATGCCGGATGGCTCCCCGCTGCTTGCAATGATCGTGACCTCTGTCAAACCGAACACAGGTATGGATCCGCAGACATTGCGGATGAAGGTTCCCAAGGGAACCACCTGGATGGATGTCACGGACATGGTGGCCGGGGGAGTTAACCAGGTGATGAGTGGTCAGCCGATCATGCCTGGAGCAGCCCAGGGACAACAGCCTCAACAGCCACAGCAGCAGGCCCCTTACATGATCCAATCACCCCAGCAGCAGGTGATGCAGTATGCTCAACCCCAGCAACAGCAATATCAGCAGGCTTATCCCCAACAGCAGGTCTACCCGCAGCAAGGCGCTCAACCCTACCAGCAACAATACATTCAACAGGGTGTACCCGGAATGCCACCTCAGCCACAACAGCAACAGGGTGGGTCGGGCGGCGGGTTTCTCTCGAGATTGTTTGGCGGCGGCAGGAGTCAACAACCTCAACAACAGCAATTCATTCCGCAGTATGGAGGAACCTCGGGTACCGGAAACCAGACCATGATGGTTCCCATCGTGAATGGCCAGCCGCAGTTCCCACAACGGTAACAACCACAAACTCCCTCCCCCCTTGCGGGGGAGGGTTGGGGTGGGGGGACTTTACGTTATGGAGGGTTGGGGAGGGGAGGTCTTTGTAGTCCTACCTCACCTCTTCGATCTGTTTCCTGTCAGGCCCCCTGATTACAGAGGGGGTCATCTGTATTCCTTCCTCACCCACAGCCCTTTCACAAATCCATGCGCTGCCCCCATCCCTAAAGCGAATGAACGCAGTAACAGGACAATGGGCGCTCCCATGGCAATCGACACGGATCGACGCGCGGCCCAGAGAGTGAAGGGAATGGTGAGCAGGATAATCATGAGCAGGATGATGGCGGGTAAGAACGAAACCGGGTGAGGGAAAGCCAGGGTTAGCAGGCTCACAGGGAAAAAAACCGCCAGGCCGGTTTGGAGCTTCAAGGTGTTGGGAGTGTAGGAATCACGCCAGATTTTCGCGAAATGTCGGCGGTAGATCAGATTGCGCCAGTAAGCTCGCCAATACTTCTGCCAGAGGTAACGTCCCAAAGTGTTGGGATGGGCATGAAAGACCACCGCCCCGGGCTCGAAAACCAGACGTAATCCCTGGCTTGCCAGACGGAAAGAGAAATCAGCATCTTCCCCGCTGGCCATCGGAAAACGGGTATCGAATCCTCCCATTCCGATGAAAATATTCCGGCGGTAGGCGGCCGAATAGGTCCCGATAAAATCCACTGTATCGCTCCGTTTCATCCGTTCATAACGTTCCTCGATTTCGAGTTGACTGAAACGCGCGATCCACTCTTTTTGAGAACACTGATATGCCCCCTGGACTCCAACTACTGCGTCATCTGCAAAGGGGGCGGTCATTTTTTCCAGCCAGTCCCGCATGGGAATGCAATCGCTGTCGATGAAGACCACCACCTCTCCCGCTCCTTCCTGAGCGCCATGGTTTCTGGCGGAAGCGGGACCCTGGTTGGCTTGATGAATCACGGATAGTTTCAGGGCGGAGTGTTCCCGATTCCATGCCTGGGCGGTCTCTCCAGATCCATCCGTGGATCCATCATCAACCAGGATCACCTCATCGGGAGCAACAGTCTGCTGCAAGAGGGCATCCAACAGCCTCACAAGGGATTGGCCGGCATTGTAGACAGGCACCACTACTGTCGCCGTCAGGTGTGTATCCTGGGTAATCACCAGATCAGAGGGAACCTTTCACCGCGATCCTTGCTCGACGAGGTCCGATTGTCCCGGTCACCATGAAAGGCGTCAAGAAGACTGATGGGGATTTTCGGGGATGAAATGATGCCACCAGAACCGTTCAGGAAACCAGGCGATACGTCCCGGAAAAAACTCCGCCTCGTAATCCTCCAATCCCAGTTGGGCCACTCTTTTGCGAACCAGGTGATCCTGGGCTTTCAGTTGGCCGGAAAAGGTCTGTGTAGGAAAAGCATCTCCAATGCCGATCAAAAAAAACTCCATCAGGTCACGCTCATCCAGGAAATCATCAAAATCCCAGCCCAGTTCCCCACTTTTCCCCTTGAGATAGGTGTCGTGGTAAGAACGAATCAGCAGGGGAAAAGCGGACTCGAAAAGCCGTGCGACTTCATTCCAGGATTGGGTCAGCCAGGCTTCCAGTTCCTGCGAGGTCTTTTCCAGGAGGTCTTGGGTGTAGGGATCTATCGAATAGTGGTTCTGGTTGAGAATGTCCCGATAAACCTCGACCCGGCCCTTGCCTGCAAAGACCAGAAAGGCCGCTCTCCAGGGTTCATCAGGTCCCGGAATCGGGTCCTCTTCGAGGATGTCTCCACGGGCCCAGCTGAGGAATCCTGAATAACCCACCGCGAACTCGGCCAGTTTCTCATCGATGAGTTTCAGTTCTTCCTGAGTGAGTTTGGGTGTCATGTTCCTGATTATATCCCAAGTTCCATACGGGCTGCCTGGTACGCACGAAAGGTGACCTCATCAAACAACACAAACCTGATCAACTCAAGAAACCCAGGGTCCTTGGAACACTCTTGCACCACTCCCAGAGCGATCCGGGCCGCCTCCGATACAGGATACCCATAGATCCCTGTACTGATGGAGGGGAAGGCAACCGATTTAAGGCCATGTTCCCTGGCGAGTGCCAGGCTGTTCCGGTAAGCAGAAGCCAACAGTTCCGGCTCGCCATGCTGTCCATCCCGGTAGACCGGTCCCACTGTGTGGATAACATGACGTGCCTTGAGTCTTCCCCCGGTTGTGATGACCGCCTGGCCGGTTGGGCAACCACCGATCTTGCGGCATTCCTCAAGGATAGCCGGTCCACCCGCACGGTGAATGGCGCCATCCACTCCTCCGCCACCGCGTAATCCCGAGTTGGCCGCGTTTACAATCCCGTCAGTTTCCTCATGGGTGATATCGCCCTGGACCAGTTCGAGTTTCATCTCTGCAGCCTCCGGAAGACCCTCCAAACCTTGAAGTTTGCCATATTTTCACTTCTCATGGAGTATGACGTACCCTCCGATCGACTGCCCGGCCAAAATGGGCTTCCAGTTCTATTAAGGAATACTCACCGGTCGGGGTGTTTTTCCCATTCATTCCGGGATCGATCTCCCGGAAAACAATATCCAGGTTTCCATCTCCATCGACATCATTAAAAGCACCTTCGAAATAGCCGAATCCCACAATGGATTGAGCTGCAGTGAATCCTTCGTTGGCGTCCCCATAAAAGACTCGAACCACACCGAGTAAAGACACGCCTACACTGCACAGGATACAATTCGGAATTTGTTTGGGTGTCATCTGACATTCCAGATGCACCGCTAGCGATCATCCAACGGAGGTGGATTATCAACTCCCATACCCTCCAACAAGCGAATCAATGGAGGCAGCCTATTGGTAATGATGGACCAAATGATTTCGTGACGAATATCACCGTATTCGTGAGCCAATACATTGCGTAGGCCAATCATCGACCTCCAGGGGATAACCGGATGTGATTCTTGAACTTTCGATGAAACACACCGTGCGGCTTCCCCGATGATCTCCAGATTCCTTTCGACCGCATGGCGAGTTTTACGGTCTAGGAGGAAATCTTCATATCGCATCCCCTCTATAAATTCAACAGCCGACCGTGCAGCATCAAGCATGTCCCACAAACGGGCCATATCCTTGGTATCAGGCCGCATATAACACCTGCCGGGTTCTCAATATCTCGTATTTCCGCCATGGATTCCGCAAAGATTCTTTCTCCACCAGATCGACCGGACGGCCAAAGTAGGCTTCCAATTCCTCTTTCATATCCAATAGATTGTCGATGTCCAAGGGCATTCCCGGTTCGAAACTCACGAGAAAATCCAGGTCGCTCTCTGGGGTGAAATCATCTCTCAATGCGGAACCGAAGAGAGACAGCTCCCGAATCCGCCACTTCTGGCAGAACTCCTTCAATGAGGAAGGATCCAGATGCAAATTGGCGTTCATGGGTTCACCTTTCTGATGAAGACGAGATTCAACCGCATGACCTGGATTTCGTAAGACATGAGTACACTAATCGTGGAACCCGGAGGGTAACGGCGTCAAGATGGGATGGGGGAAGGGTGAGTATCAGGAACGAGCGGTCACACAGAGAGGAAGCGAAATCGCTTCCACACGGGACAAATCAGCCACAGTGCTAGCGTGTTCCAAATCGAATCCAACCAGTTTCCCCTCTGCATCGAAGTCCGCGACCACTCCTGGAGCCATTTCACGGGAGTCCACGCTTGGCCGGTCGGCAAGGTCGATGTAGAGAGAGTCCGTTTCGGGGTAATAGTGAAATTTCACAGATTTGGCTCCTTAAAGTCTCTGTCCGGAGATGCATTCAGGATAGTCTCTCCATCCTCTGATGTTACCACACGCAGATACTTGTCAATCTCCGCAATATATCCCCAGTATCGAACCCTTCCATCCGGTTGTATCTCAGCTCGTGCTGGATTACAGATCACTCTCCAACACCACTCATTTTGGAGATAGGGTCTTTTCCTAAGGACTTGTTCCTCGAACTAGCGTGTGGTTTTCATCTGGACAGTTGCAGAATCATCTCCTATAGATTGATTCAAGTTCTATCCAGGAATACTCACCAGTCGGCTTGTTTTTCCCATTCATTCCGGGATCGATCTCCCGGAGAACAATATCCAGGTCTCCATCTCCATCGACATCATTAAAAGCACCTTCGAAATAGCCGAATCCCACAATGGATTGAGCTACAGAGAATCCTCCATTGGCGTCCCCATAAAGGACTCGAACCACACCATCCGCCGGGTCGCAGCACCAGGCATCAGTGAAGCCATCTCCATCGACATCATCAAATCCGACTGATGTGCCATATGAAGGTTGAACGGATGGATCGCGAATCCTGAACGGTTCAGATCCAGAGATACGAAAATCATAACCATGACGGATCTCATCGAGGACTGAATCCCCATTGATGTCTTTCCGGTAGACGAGATCGAAAAACTCTTCGCTCTTGTCGGGTGATACATCGTCTCTTTTCTCCCACTGGGAGTGTGCGCTGATGAGCGTATCGATCTTCGAAATGTCAACAGAGCTTGGGAGGGATCTGGCTTTGCTTACGACCTGGACACGATCCTCACGCGTGAGGTGAGGTGGTCCGAAGAGGACGGCACCACCGAAAAGAAGCAGTATACCCAATAGGATTAGCAACGATGCACCCATGAAACTCAGGACACAGCCTCGTGTTTCTTTTGATGTCATGGATGCCTCCAAGACCACAGCACGGTAGGGCAAGCCCTATCCTACACGAATTCCAAGCCGTATTTCCTTCCCAACTCAATCACCACCGGAATCTCCGGGGGACCGGATTGGGTCAGCTCGCCGGTCTCACGGAAGAAGCCCTCAAAACCGGCGGGGATCAGCGAGATGACCATCTTGCTGTTGGAATCCGAGACATTCCTGAAGGTGTGCTGGAGGTGCTTGGGGGCATAAAGAAAATCTCCCGGCTTGGCGTGTATGACCTGATCACCAATCCGGAACTCATATTCACCCTCCAGGATGTAGAAGGCCTCATCTTCGCGGCTGTGGACATGAAGCGGAGGTCCCCCGCCGGGCGGGGAGATCTCCTCCACCAGGGCATAAGCCCCCGCTGTTTCCTCTCCAGTGACTTTCAAAGTCACCTGTTCACCAAGCACTTCATAAATCGATCCTTCACCAGTGGGGCGGACAACTGGTATGACCATTCAGTCAGATACCTCCTCGTTTTTTTATCGACATTCGCATTACTTTAGCCTGTTTCTTATGGAAACACACCTGATTTACGACAGAAAATCACTTTGCTCGCTCAGAAAAGGATGCGAATCTGCCCATTAAGGAAAGGGGCCCGATTCTCGAGGGGAGAGAATTGGGCCCCAATGAGAGGAGAAACCGGCTCGCAATCAAGGTCCATCATGACCAATCGAGCCGAAGACTCCTATTTCACCTGATCTGTGTACCTGCAGGTACGCTTTTCCCCGGCAGGAGATATTTCCATACCGGTAACTCCCTCAGCGTAAAAACACGATAAGATACTTCATATCAAGTGTCAAGTAATATATTATAAATCTATATTATTCAGTATATTATGATATTAAAACTTGGTCCAAGCCAGGAATCAGTTCATCTGCTTGAGATAATCCGCGAAGAGCTGGGCAGTTTCTTCATCCTGTCCACTGATCAGGCGGTGTTCCATGATAAAGGTCTGCCATTGTTCATCGGTTCGCGAACGTGGTTTGGGGAGTTTGTGGCAACCGCCACAGGATTCCTTGTAATCCAATCGGGAAATCCCTGGACCGGAGGGTGTCTGAAGCCAGATTCCACAACCCAGGAGAGCTGATACCACCCATCCCACAAAGAGAAACAGTCTTAACTTCCGCATCCACTCTCCTGCCCGTTGATCTCCGTTGGTGGCTCTTTGGATTGTCGGCCCGATGGTCTGGAATCCTGAGAGAACCCGTCTTTGGAGACTGGGAACATGTTTCTGGGAAGCGGATTGTATGGCCCTGTCAGGGAAAGAATTTTTGTGTCCATCAAAATCTTTTGTTGCAACCGGAACTTTCCCTGTGGTATATTAGTAAACCGGTTGATGTTTGATTAACTTTGCGGTTGATGTACCGCGCTTGGCCTGGTTCCAATTGCTGAAATACGTTTCCACAGACCTGGCTGGAAGGAGGTGCTAATTCATCCCCTGATTGGAAATGAACCGTGTCTCACCTTGATGTCCCCTTTTCCGCATGGCGTGAAGGGAGGGGGTCAAACCCCCTGTATATGATGAGGAGGTGGAAACATGAGGAAGGTTTCTTTGTTCTTTCTTATGGTTGCATTCTGTGCCTTTCCCGCGATTACAACCCATGCAGCGAACCTGGTTTTGAATGGTAGTTTCGAAGATGAGCCCCCACCGGAACCTTGGCCGCATTATGGCCCTGTGGTGAACTGGTATAACCTAGGTGGAAATCTGGGCTCCAATGACAATACGGGCCCCTTCTGGGATAACGGATACAAGATGCATGGGTCCCAGGTTGGGTTCCTGCAAGGCACCGGGATCCTGTCCCAGGATGTGGATGGATTTGTGACTGGCCAGCAATACACCCTTCGTTTCCTGGAAAATCTGCGGAATACCAGTCTCGAGGTGGACCTCACAGTCCGTGTGGGGGGCAATGAAGTGGTTGCCTCACATCGTGTGGCAGTCGGTGAGTTTAAGCTGGTGGAGGCGAACTTCGCTTCACCGGGCGATGGTATCTTCACACTGGAATTTGACTCTCAGGTGGTTGGAGATGGAACCCTCGTGATAGATGGTGTGTCCATAGTCCCCCAGGGAGAAGCCAATCCATTCCCGCCAGCCACCCTTCCCCCGCGTCCGGATGTCATCATTGCCAATGGAAGTTTCGAGGATGAGGAAAAAAGTCCGACCTGGCCGCATTACGGCCCGGTGAGGTGGTGGACCGGCTTGAATGGTCTCAATGACAACCTCGGACCATTCTGGGACAATGGGATTGAGGTGAATGGAAAACAGGTAGCGTTTCGTCAGAATGCCGGAACTGTTTCCCAGATGGGTGTCGGTTTTGAGGCTGGCCAGCAGTACACCCTGCGCTACACCGTGAATTCACGCAACTGCTGTCCGCCCGAAGCGGTACCCCTGATGGATCTGGAAGTCAAACTCAACAGTGTCGTTCTGGTCCCCAACCAGCAGCTCCCCCTTGGAGAGTTCGAACACTATTCAGTCGATTTCCTCTCCCCCGGAGCGGGAGATTTCCTGCTGGAGTTTGTCTTCACGAATCCATCAGGAGGTGATGCCACTGGCTTGCTGGATGCTGTATCGATTGTGAAAAAGGGAGAACCCGATCCTTTCCCGGCGTATCCTGCCTGCTGGCCGATCAATGTCTTTCGGACAATCACCACACCGACTATCGATGGTGTAATCAATGTGGGTACGGAATACTCCAACGCCCAGGTGGTCGACCTGAGGCTGGGTACTCTCTCGATCATCGATCCTTACACGCCGACCTGCATGCATTTCGGTTCCCATTTCCAGGCGGGAGGGATGGTTGACGACGATGCGGATAACTCCGCCCTGATCTACTTCCTGTGGGATGACCAGGCCCTTTATGTGGCTGTCAACGGGAAAGATGAGGAGATGAATCCGGTCACCAATGATTGTGGCCAGTATGCCTGCCCGGATGCGGGTGTGAACCGCGGCGATACCTTCCAGCTCTGCCTGGACTATGATCAGGGTGAGGCGACCGATGGCCAACAGGATGGCACCAAGGTGTACATCCCCTCCTGGGCTTTGATCGAAAATGCCAACGATCCCCAGTGGTTCCAGCAGTTCTGGCCACTTTCCGCTCCTAACCCCTTTACCGGCATGACCTACAGCATGAAGACCAGTGCCACAGGATATACTCTTGAGGCGCGGATTCCCTGGACCGCCTTCACTTCAGGTGGCGATGTCTACACGAATCCCTTCCCACCTGTGAACATGCAAACCTGTGGAGTCCTTCCGATGTTGGAGGACAACGATGGTGGAGCGGTATCCTTCCTCTACACCGCGGGGAACAACACCAACATCATCGTCAACGCCTCGCAATACAATGATCTGGTCTTCTACAACAGCACCACGGATGTGGAAAACTGGGCACAATATTAAGCGTGAAGGATCGAATAGAGCCGCGATCGGCTCCAGATAAATGAGCTGAAGTTTTTGAGGGGGCGAGACATTAAGTTTCGCCCCCTTTTTCCTGTCCCCCCCCAGTCCTGCCTCTTTAATCATTCGCGTTAATCGGTTAATGTTCCTTTTGGTGGAAAGTTTTATTAGATTTTGAGGTGCTTTTACCAAAAAGTGGAGAGTTGTTTGGTAGAGGAGTAGACCGTCAGTGGGCGGTCTATTGTTATTTTTCAGGAAGGAGTTGGAAAAGATGAAGAGTCAGCTTTGTGCGTTGGTGTTCTTGTTATTGTTTCTCACTGGACCGACCTCGCATGCGGTCATCGTGGTCAATGCCCCGGGTTATGGACCCGATGTGGTGGTGCGTGGTTCCGGTGCGTTGCCATCGGGGTCTGTAGAGGTCTTTGTGAATGGAGTTTCGAAAGGCAGTGTCGGAGTCAATACCAAGGGTGAGTGGCAGATGAGTGGTCTGAACCTGGTCACAGGCGATGATGTCTATGCCACCCTCTCCAAGGTGTGGAATTTCAACACGGCGGGAGAGGCGGAGGGGTGGGTTCCCGATCCAGCCAATCATGCCGGTGTGGATGTCAGTGGCGGAACCCTCAAGATGACCTTGAACGATGTCACCGATCCTTACATCTACAACCCGAGTCTCTCGATCAATTCCAATCAGTACCGGGTTCTCCAGATGCGGGTCAAGAATCCCACGAACCAGTCCGCTTTTCAGGTGTTTTTCGATGGTCCCAACATTGATGGTGCACCTGGAACACCGGGAAATGACAAGGTCTCCCTTTGGCCGTTTCTGTCAAGTGAGTTCCAGACCCTGAACTTTGACCTGGGGTATAACAACGATGGGACCTGGGCGAACAACAGCCGTTGGATGATTGAAAGCCCCATCACTTTCCTGCGCATCGACTGCTTCCGCCATGATGGGGGCGATGTCAGTGCTGATGTGGGGCAGGTGATCGAGTTCGACTGGATCCGTCTCACCGAGTACATTTCCTTCGAGTTCGATGATGCCGGTGATTTCGCTACCCTCAAACCCGCCACCGCCAATGATATGACCAACATTCAGGTCACTGGTGGGAAACTCAGCTTCACGGTCGCGGATACCAACACCGACACCTTCTTTGATCCTTACATCAGTGTGGGCGGGGATGTGGGGAATGTCCTGGATTACCAGTTGAATTCGAACTACTACTCCAAACTCGACATCGGTGGAAACTGGACCTCCTCTAATAGCCCGAACAAATATGAGCTTTACTGGAGCGACAATATCCTCTCCGGTGGTCTGGAAGGCTGGGCGGTGAATGGGAATGTCGCTCACAGCCCGGCTTTCAACGCAGATGGGACCTTCCGTACGGTGACCACCGACCTGCTGTTTGCCACAGAGCCACCAACTCCCACCTGGGGCGGTTCCCACAGCCCGGCCTGGTTCAATCCATTGCGGTTCGATCTCTTCCAGAATGCGGCAAATGGCGACACCGCTTCCATCGACTACATCCGTCTGCGGCCAAACATGACCTATGGCCCCAGCGCGGTCGTGGAAACCACCTCCTCTCCCGGCGAAGCAACCTTACACCTGATGGTGGTCAATGGAAGTTTCGAGGATAGTGCTCCTGGCGCGTATCCGGGGTATGGCCCTGTTCCAGGCTGGTCCTATTATTCGACTGGTGCTCCGGGAAGCACCGGTTTGAATGATTCCAATGGCCCCTTCCATGACAATGGTAAGATTTACCACGGCAGTAACATCGCCTTTGTCCAGCATGCCGGTGTCTTCTATCAGGATGTGAATGGCTTTGAGGTGGGGAAGAACTACACCTTGCGTTATCGCGAGAATGCCCGTAGTGCGGGATATGGTGCCACTCCTCCACAACTGGAAGTCCGGTTGAATGGTGTGGTGTTGATTCCTGTTCATGATGTGGCCACGGGAGGCTATGTCCTGAGACAGGCCAACTTTGCCTCCCCGGGCGCCGGGGCGTTTACCCTGGAGTTCGAGTTCTACGAGAATGAACCGGATCAGACATTGCTCTTCGAGACCGTTTCGATTGTTCCACAGGGTGATCCCGAACCTTTCACCGAAAATCCTGATGAGCCCATCCCGGTGACCGGAATTGTCACGAATGGCGGATTCGAGGATTCCGTGTATAACACCACCTGGCCCCACTACGGTCCAGTCGCGGCCTGGAGTGGCGCTTCCGGTGTCAATAAGAGCGATGGCCCCTTCCATGATAATGGCACGATTCCCGAGGGAGACCTGATTGGTTTCAAACAGGGAGATGGCATTGTCAGTCAGATGGTTGGCCCATTGACTGCGGGAACAGACTACACCCTTCGCTTCCGTGAGAATGCACGTCGCCCGGGGCCGATCGACCTGGAGGTGCGTTTGAATGGGACAGTCCTGGTCCCACTCCACTCGGTTTACGCTGATGATGAAGAGGGATATATCCTTCAATCGGTTGACTTCGTTTCGCCGGGCGCCGGGAACTTCCTGCTGGAGTTTCAAACCTACACATACGGCGCTGATGCCACGCTGCTTCTCGATACCATCTCGATCACGCTTCCAGGTCAGGAAGAACCCTTTGACTTTGGTCCTGATACCCTGGACTGGCCGGTCAACTGCTTCAAAGTGACCACTCCGCCGGTGATTGATGGAAATATCGATGTGGCCAATGAGTATCCCAATGCCCAGGTCATGGATCTGCGCCTGAGCACGCTCACATCTCCGGATCCTTATTTCCCCGAGGCAGTCCATACTGGAACCATGCTTGCTGCCGGCGGAAGCATCGATGATGATGGCGATGCCAGCGGTCTCTTTTACTTCGGTTGGGACAACAGTGCGCTCTATATCGCGGCTAACGTACGCGATGAGAGTCTCAATCCCAGCACCTATCCCACGGTCAATGGGGGGGATGCCTTCCAGGTCTGCCTGGATTACGACCAGACCGATGCCACTGATGCACAGACGGATGAGGCCAAGATCTTCATTCCATCCTATGCCATCGCTGACAACACGAACAACGCGGATTATTTCCAGCAGTTCTGGCCGACTTCAAATCCAAACCCCTTCACCGGGACTACATGGGCGGTTGTGACCTCCTCCATGGGTTATCGTCTGGAAACGCGGATTCCGTGGACTGCCTTCACCTCGGGAGGACAAACCTTTTCCAAGCCATTCCCGCCGGTGAACAACCAGACCATGGGGATGATGCCCATGATCGAAGACCATGATGGTGGAGCTGGTGTGGGTATTGCCTTCCTGTATACGGCGGGCGATGGAGCCAATATCATCGTCAATGGATCTTTCTATCAGGACATGATCTTCCTCGATGTGACCGCGGTGGAAGACTGGGCGTTGTATTAAGCCTCAATCGGTCGATATGGGGGCGGGCGGTCTGCCCGCCCCCTGTTTACCAGATCACTTTGTATAGAGGATTGAGACTTTTCCCCGCGTTTTTGTCACGTTTTTCATTTTTTTATCCTCCCGGACAGCACCCTTTCACAAGGGCGTGCCGATTTGGTTTTGTGAGAGGTTCTTTCCACAAAGGTGTTGATAGCAGCCTGCCGGTCATGGAATGGGCACCAGCGATGCTGCTCTTGATACAGGGCAGGAATCCACTGGTTGTCCGCAAGGGCCAGTAATCTTCAAACCAGCACAGTTTGTGTATACTATGCGTTCAAGCGACATGATCGGAAGCCGGAGGAATCAAGCTGCCATGGAGGACCAGGAATGAAGGTATTGAATGTGGAGGAAGTGAGCCCGACCAAGAGGAAACTCACCCTGCAAATAGAGCCAACTGACCTCGAGGTCGAGCGGGAAGAGGCCTATGGAGAACTGGAAAAGGAGGCAGTCCTGCCAGGTTTCCGTAAAGGCCATGTTCCTCGCAAGTTCCTGGAGTTGCGGTTTGACAAGACCATCCGCAAGGAAGCCTTCGGCGATGCGGTCAACAAGGCCTTGGTGGATGCCACCAAGGAACGGGAGATGCAGGCGGTTGGCCAACCGGTTTTCGACCCCCCCGACCTGAACGAACTGGCCGAGAAAGCTGTCTCCGAACCCGTGGATCTGTCAGCCACGGTTGAGGTGATTCCTCCTTTTGAACTGCCTCAATACACCGGACTAAAACTCCCCGTGGAGACCCTGACTATCGGGGAACAGATGGTCAATGAAGTGATTGAATCGGAGCGGGAGAGAGCCGCTTACTATGTGGCTGTCGATGATCGTCCCGCCAAAGAGGGTGATTTTCTGGTGATCGATGTCTCTACAACCCGTGGAGAAGAACCTTTTGGGGGATTAACCCATTCGCGTTTCATGGTTCCCATGCTGGGCAACAGTGGCAATCCCAAGGGCTTTGATGATGGCCTCCTGAACCACCGGAAAGGGGAGCGGTTTGAGTTCGACTTCGAGGTGGGCTCCGACCACCCATTCTATACCCCGGATGGTACCAACACTTTCCATGTCAAGGCGCGGATCCAGCAGATCAGTGAAAGGATTCTGCCGGAGCTGGATGATGAGTTTGCCAAGGATCTGGGATATGAGTCGATGGAATCCTATCGGATGACCGTCACTTCCCGGATGCAGTTCAACCAGGCGATGGTCCTTTCCCGCTCGAGACGAAATGCTATTGTCAACTATCTACTGGAAAACACCGAGCTATCTGTGCCCGCCTCGATCATTCAGATGGATTATATGAAATTGAAGTATGAGCGGGAAAGCCAAATAGCGGAACGGGGCGAGGGCGAACGTTTCCTTAGTGCCGAGGAACAGTCGGAGCTCGAAATCAACACCATGTTCCGCGCCGAACAGGAATCCAAGCGGAAACTGATTCTCGGAAAGATTGCGGAAAAAGAAAACATCACAGTCACCGATGATGATTATTTTTCCTTCATGGAATCAGTGGCCCGCGCCCGCAATGAGAAGAATGTCGACCGTTTCCTGGCTGAAGTGGAACGCAAGGGTCTCGAGGATGTCTATCGGGAGAACCTGCTTCGCAACAAGGTCGTCGAATGGTTATTGGACAAGAACGAGTTCGAAGTGAAGGAAACAGACACCCCCTCCGAAAAGATCCTTGACGATATCGAAGAGGAGCTGGGTGGCGAGGAAGAGCAGGAGAAGGATTGATGCCTCTCATCCCGATGGTGGTTGAGCAGACAAACCGTGGTGAACGGGGCTATGATATTTATTCGAGGCTCCTGAAAGACCGGATCATCTTCATCGGCGAGCCGATCGATGATTATCTTGCGAACCTGGTAATCGCTCAGCTTTTGTTCCTGCAGGCCGAAGATCCGGAGAAGGACATCAACCTTTACATTAATTCGCCGGGTGGATCGATCATGGCGGGACTGGCCATCTATGACACGATCCAGTTTATAAAACCGGATATTGTGACCACTTGCATTGGAATGGCAGCCAGTATGGCGGCTGTGTTACTGGCTGCGGGCACAGCAGGCAAGCGTCATGCTCTTCCCAATGCGCGGGTGATGATTCATCAGCCCATGGGGGGTGCCCAGGGACAGGCTACCGACATTGAAATTCGTGCACGCGAGATCTTGCGTCTACGGGAACGAATCAATGACATCCTTGCGCACCACACCAAACAGCCGGTGGCCAAGATCGCCGAGGACACCGAACGGGACTACTTCCTGTCCGCCGAAGAGGCATTAGAATACGGACTTATTGACTCAATTTACCGAAGCGGACAAGATAACGGAGAGCGTAAGAACTAAGGAATCATCATTTCATGGCAGGCTCGATGTTCGATTACACAAGCAGAGGCAGGCTTCTCTACTGCTCTTTCTGTGGAAAGAGCCAGGAGGAGGTTAAAAAACTGATCGCCGGACCCCCGCAAAAGGGGACTTCACAGCCAGTTTACATCTGCAATGAATGTGTTGCCCTGTGCAATGAGGTCCTTCAGGAAGTCCGTCAGACCGATGTCAAGGGCATTCCCAAACCCAAAGAAATTGCCAAGTCCCTCGATGATTATGTGGTCGGTCAGGACTTTACCAAGAAGGTCGTCTCAGTCGCGGTCCACAATCACTTCAAGCGCATCCATTACAATGAGTGCAAGTCGGATGATCTCGAGCTTCAGAAAAGCAACATCCTGCTGATAGGCCCCACTGGCTCAGGCAAGACTCTGGTCGCTCAGACCCTGGCCAAAATCCTCGATGTTCCTTTCACCATTGTCGATGCCACGACTCTGACCGAAGCCGGTTATGTGGGCGAGGATGTTGAGAACATCATCCTGCGTCTGCTTCAAGTCACCAATTACGATGTCGAGCGTGCCCAGAAGGGCATCATCTACATCGATGAGATCGATAAGATCGCGCGTACCACCCAGAATGTTTCCATCACGCGGGATGTCTCCGGCGAGGGGGTTCAACAGGCTCTTCTGAAAATAGTTGAAGGAACCCAGTGTTCAGTACCTCCCCAGGGGAGCAGAAAACACCCGCATCAGGAGTTCATCCAGGTTGACACCACGAACATTCTCTTCATTGCGGGAGGGGCCTTTGTCGGTCTGGCCGATATTATTGCCAGGCGTATCGGGAAGAATGTGATCGGTTTTGACTCCGAACCGCCGCTCAGTGCTTCGCAACGCAAGGAAAGCGATATCCTGCGCAAGTGTGAGCCGGAAGACCTGATCAAGTTCGGCATGATCCCGGAATTTGTTGGACGTTTCACTGTAACCGCCGCACTCGATCCGCTGGATCTGGACTCCCTGCTCAAGATATTGACTGTCCCCAAGAACTCGCTGATCAAACAGTACATGAAGATCTTCGAGATGGAGGGAACCAACCTTCAGTTCACCCCAGGTTCCATGCGCGAGATCGCCCAGCTGGCCCTTAAACATCAGACTGGAGCACGCGGACTGAAGGCGATCCTCGAACGGGTCATGCTGGACATCATGTTCGAACTGCCTTCGCGGGAGGGGATCAAGGAGCTGGTGGTGACCGAGGATGTTATCCGCAATCATCAGGATCCCTGGATGGTGCTTGAGGGCGGCGAACAGGTTGAGGCAGAGAAGAAGGAACTGGCGTAAGAGGGGGGTCTTGGTTTCGATCTTGTATCGAAACGGAGATAGTCCGTTCCGTCACCTTGCTTTTCTGTCACCCCCCCATTCCAACCTCTGAAGCGTCATCCCACCCGCGAGATCCTTCACTGAAGTGATGTACATCCTGCCTCCATCCACAATGATCTCCGGTGCGGCCACATCGATCCTCCCAAGGAAGCCTTTATCGTTGTCGATACCGAAATCGAAGGGGTCCTCAGAACAATAGACATAGACCAACCCCTCGGCGTAATTCTTGGTGCGTAAGAGGTAGTAGAAACCTTCGTGAAAGAGAACGAAGGGGGATTCGCACTGGTAGGCAAGAGCACCCTGGGATCCCCCCCAATGAACTTCTCGCGATGCGGACCAATTCAACAGATCCCTTGAGGTACGAACATAAACCTTGTTCGGTGCACGGGAGCCTGTCTCCGCACCGGAGTAGTAACACAGCCACTCGTCTCCCACCTTGATCACACAGGGATCACGCGCCTCACCGGGACCGATGAAGAGCCAGGCGAAGCCCTCCTTGTTGAGCCGCCGGTTGAACTGAATCCCATCCTGTGAAGTGGCCAGGCAGATGGAGGAAAGAGGGAGGTTTCCGAGTGGTTCGCAGCTCTCTCCCCCATAGAACAGGTAATACCAATCCCCCTCCCGGACGACGAAGGGAGATTGGAGCCATTCGCTGTGTTCATGGAAAGGATCAGGACGATCAGCCAGGCTTTCGCCATACAGATGGTTACGTCGCATCATCACCCCGGTGGGAGTCCAGGGGGATTGTTCCAGCGAATCCGCCCGCCAACCATAAAAGATCCGTCCTACGGCGGTGTGACGGACACAGGCCCAACACCGCCACACCCCCTCCCTGTCCCGCCAGATGTGGTGGTCGACCACCTCCTGACCGCCAAAGGGTTTGCCGGGCTTGATTTCCCCCTGCAAGGACCCCAGGTCCGTGGGGTTGGGACAGATCATCCACGGCTTTCCGGAGAGGATGGGGATGAGGGGCTTGGGCATGGTGGTGCTTGCTCCTGCATGGATTCATTCCAAACCTCACCCTCCCCCCCTTGCCCCATGGGAGAGGGGGGAAAGGGGGGTGAGGTGGTTTTTTACGCCCCGAACTTGGTCAGTCTCAATCCGTTGGCCAGCATGAGTGGCAGAATCGAGGTGCCCGGGATGGTTCCCAGTCCGCCCGCCAATAGCGCGGTCTCATTGAAGGCCTGGACCTGGTCGGCACGGCAGTGCTTCGAGTAGATCATCAGAGGCACCGGGTGCCAGGAGTGACTCTTGAGCGGTGAGGGAGTCGAGTGATCGCCGGTCACCGTGATGACATCCGGGTTGAGGGCCCGCAGACGCGGGATCAACTTGTCTGTGTCTTCGAGCACATGCACCCGTCCCTCGAAATTGCCATCTTCACCATAAGAATCGGTCTTCTTCACATGCAGGAAGAAGTAGTCGAAGTCCTTCCAGACTTTCTCCAGGATGTCGAACTCCTGCTCGACCGTATCCTGTCCGAACTCCTGCACCTGCATCCCCGCCAGGCGCGAAACCCCCTTGTACATCGGGTAGACCGCGATGGAGGCCGGGTTGAGGTGGTAAAGGTCCTGGAAGGAGGGTAATGGTTCAAAAAGGTCGATACCACGCAGGGTCAGCATGTTGGCCTTGGGCTCATCGGCCAGGATTTCCTTCGCCTGTTTCAGAAACTCGGTGAAGATGGCAGCGGTCTTACGGTTCTCGGGGGTATCCACGGTGGGAACCGGGGGAAGCGTCTTCTTGCCGACTGCCTGCGGGTCGGTGTCGGCGATCTGGCCGCCCAGGCCCTCACCACGCAACACCGCCGCCGCGCGGTATTCCTTCACATGCCGCAGGTGAAACTCCACGCCGCTGATCTTAACGCCTGCCTGGAGCTTCTTGATCACCCGCTCGCCCTCCTCAGAGGGGATGCGTCCGGCACGGCGATCGGTGATCGCACCCTCCTTATCGATCGTGCAGAAGTTGATACGCGCGGGGACATCTCCCTTCTGCAGAGGGAAGTTGACTCCCAGCGCTTCCAACACACCACGCCCGATGGTGAATCTGAGTGGATCGTAACCAAACAGGGACAGATGGGCCGGTCCGCTACCGGGGGTGATCCCGTACCCGATCGGGTTGTGGAATCCGCACAACGATTCCTTTGCCAACGCGTCCAGATTCGGAACTGAAGCAGCCTCCAGCGCAGTGCCTCGTCCCTGGTTGTCCAGACCTCCCAAACCATCAAAGACCATCAACACCAGTTTGCTCTCGCCGGGAATGGCGAGCTGAGAAATAAGTTCCATATCCATTTGAATTCCTCCTTGAATAGCAGGGCACTATAACATGAAAGCCGGTGATTCCATGAGGAACCACCGGCTTCAAGTATGGACCTTACGGTCTCTCTCAGATCATCCGCTTACAGTCCGCGGAAATGCACCTTTTCATAAGACCACTCGGCATACCGGCCATGGCACTCGGCGCAGTTCTCGACATTGCCATTGATCGCTGTGAAGGATTGAGCATGCGCGATTGCCTCATCGCTGTCATGGCAGCCCACACAGGCGGCGGTGGTCGGCTGGAAGTTGATAATCGGCTGAGCCACCGGCGGTTTTTCCTGGGTCACGACGGTTGGAAGAGCACCTGCGGGGGCCGGGGTTCCATAGGTGCCGGGCAGGTGGCAGCTCTCGCAGTCGCGGCGATCGCCGGGGAAGGTGACCTCATTGAAGTTGATGGGATTCTGGCCAAACCCATAAACCGTGTAATCCTTCTCAAGATCAACACCGGTGTGGATCTTGTGGATCATGTACTTGAAGTCGATCGACTCAGGCGGATTCGTCGCTTCGGTACGCTGGCCCTCATCATCACGGCCCGGACGGTGACACAGGACACAGTTCATGTACTGGTTACGATTCCCTCCATGCAACACCAGGGTGTCATGGCAATCCAGGCACTTATCCCAATCAATCACCTGGCGGCGTGGCACCGGGTCGGCTTTGCCGCCCACCGCAACAAACACAACCGGGTTATCCGCAGTTGCACGGGCCGATTCACCCAGAATTGTCTGTGTAGCAGTACGAGCTTCCAGCGAGAAGGCGTATGTTCCAGCGGCATTCGCTGCCAATGGCTTTGCGAATTTGTGAGTTCTTGATCCATCTGGATTAGCGGGTGAGTTAGCGTCGGTCAACGTCTCACTCAGGTCGAAGGCATAATCCGTGGTCGGACCAGCCATATCCACGGCAACACGGTTCAATTGGCTGGGTGCCAATGTTGTGGTGACGCCATTCACCTCCTGATAAAGCTTGTAGGTGATCGAGGGAGTGGCACCTGCAACCACATCGTTGACACTGATGATCTCTGCGAAAATCTTGGGCAGCAGAGGTGACTTGCTGGGAACGATGTGGGCATTCGCCACGGATGGCATCGTCGGGGCAAAGTCGACTAACGGTGGATGGCAAACGAAGCAACCATTGTCATTCGTTTGTTGAAGATGCCCGATACCATTGGCGAAGTCGACCTTGTCATGGCAACCACCGCAAGCTTCCCTTGAGGGCACTTCGAGGTGGTACTCTGCCATCTCCGGATGCGCAGCGCTGCCCGTGTGGCAGGTACGGCAGTTGCGGATATCCTGCGGGTAGGTGATCTCGCCAAACTCCTCATTCCAGTAAGGCGTGGCGCTGTTGATACCATCTCCCGCTGCGCCTGACGCGTTATTTGCATTGACGAAATTCTTGACGATATGGATCTGGTGAACCATGTGGGCCATATCCACGCTGAATCCATTGGAGGCTTTGACACCCGGATAGTGGCAGAGGATGCAGATCCCATACTCGCGCCGTCCGCCGCCATGGATGGCGAGTGGATTGTGGCACTTGTTACAGGTCTCGGTGGAGGAGAGTTCACGCACTGTGGTGACCGCGCCGCCATCAGGACGGAAGTTATACAGTGGATTAACCACCGAGCGTTGCCCATCATTGTCGAGATCATACTCGATCTGAATTCCGAGCGTGTGGGTTAGAGCACGATCCGCGGGGGAGATATTGATCGCCTTTTTGTATTTGGCGATATAGTTCCCCGAACCGAGATCGGTGACTGTGGCGTCGGTAATATTGGTGTAAGTCGGAAGGCCACTGCCACTGAGTGTGTAATTCACATAATGGGACCGCTTGGCCGCAGCATTGTCTACGATAATGCGAGCCAGAAGGAACCTCAGACGGCGGACCGTGTTTAACGGAATCACATCACCCTCGCCATCAGTCAACGAGAACTCAATTTCCGGCTTGTTATCCTGCGGAATATTCACAGCCTGTATCGCGGCAACTGCCACATCATCCGGATCGATGCTCGGTTCGGTGCTCATGTGCCACTGTTCCTGGAAAATCATCAGGTCAGAAGCATCCACATAACCGCTTTCATCGAGGTCCGCGGATTTCTGCGCGGACAGGGTTCCCGGCAATAGGAGGCATACGGCGAATAAAAGGAACACCGCTAATCCCAGCCTGGATACAAAACTTCTCATTTGCACTATTTGACCCAACATAACGCATCCTCCTTTAACAATCCCACTACAAGGATGTCGATTCCCCCTCATTCAGAGGCGAGCTCGACTAGGACAGAAAGAAATCAAGTACTAAGAATTCCAATATTATAACTGGTATTCTCGTCTGTCAATCCTAATCTTCCAGACCATGGCCACTTTTTTTCTCCAAATCAGCCCTCTCCCCATAGATCACGAGCACCTCTCTCAAGTCTGCAAAAGTGCCCAAAGCGACCTGAAAAACGGGGTGTTTGTCTACAAAACGGGCAAAATTCCGGAAATCTTCCTCCGAATCGAGGGGAAATATCTGGACATGAGACTTTCCACAACGAAACCCCTGGGACAGGCAATCCGAAGCCCCCACAATGGCCTTCAGCTTCTCCCCCGCCTCCAGAAGAATCCGGCGGACAGTCGAACGGGAGATCCTCAACATTTCACCGATTTCAACCTGGGTGTAGCCGGCCAGAAAGAGAAGCATCACCTCCTGCAGCCTTCCTGTCAGACGTTTCTGAACCACCCAGCGGAGACGATCCAGTAGAATGGCACGTTCCTGGTCCGAGTGGTCTTTCTGACGGACTTGTTGGCGATATTCTTCGGAAAGTCCGGCAAAAGCCCAATCTTCCACCAGCGGATCGAACAGGATCTGGCTTCCGGAACGATCGGAGTGAAGCTCTCCAAGGAGTGCTTCCCAACGGGTTGTGTGTTCTGTCACCATACTAGTAACCTCCTGATATCAGGGATATAATTGTGAGTGCATATAAGTGCACTATTCATGCCAACAAGAAGGGAAATACCCATGATTCACTTCAATGATTCTGAAAAGCCTTTCAAAGAGGCGGGTTGTGGTCCCAAGTATCTGGGTGATGGTCCCGGGTATGAATGGGGAATTCTGGTCCTCAAACCAGGTCAGGGATCACGTCTTTATGGACGCCACTACCACAAAGAGGTCTCGGAAACCTTCTATGTTCTGGAGGGAGATATCCTGATGTGGATTGATGGGAAAGAAATCCGTGCCCGGCAAGGAGATGTCATTACCATTGAACCGGGTGAGAAACACTGGCTGGACAATGATGGAGATAACGATTTTCGGGCTGTTTTTATAAAATACCCCCTCAACCCGGAGGACCGTCACATTTTTTAATCAGGATAGCCTCAGCCCATCCTTTGGATTATCGTTTCCGCTTTCCTGGATTGGAAAGGTACATCCTGAGCACGGTTGTGAACACTGCTCTATCACCGAGGGGAAATCCATGTCAGACACACATGCCAAAGGAATCCTTCAAACCCACATTCCCGAAGTAACCCTCCTCAAACGCGGCAAGGTTCGCGATGTCTATGATCTGGGTGAGCATCTGCTCTTTGTGGCCACCGACCGGATTTCGGCCTTCGATGTCATCATGCCCACCCCAGTCCCGGACAAGGGACGCATCCTGACTGCCATGTCCCGTTGGTGGTTTGAGCACTTCCGTACGCGAGTTCCGAATCACCTGGTCGAGGATGAGGACAAAGCCTGGCCAGCTGCCTTGTCCTCAAGGAAAGAGGAGCTTCGTCCACGCTCCATGGTGGTACGCAAGACCGAACCGCTGGCGGTGGAGTGTGTTGCGCGCGGGTACCTGGCGGGCTCGGGCTGGAAAGAGTACCAGAAGAGTGGAACAGTCTGCGGGATCCCTCTTCCCTCAGGATTACGGGAGAGCGATGAGATCCCAGGCGGTCCCATCTTTACACCTGCAACTAAGGCGGAGGTGGGGCATGATGAGAACATCAGCTACCCCCAGGCTGAGAAAATTGTTGGAGAAGAAGCCGCCAGGACCATCCGGGACTATACCCTGGAAATCTTCCGTGAAGCCGCGCGCCTGGCCCGTGAACGGGGTGTCATCCTGTTTGATACGAAATTCGAGTTTGGTCTCCTGAACGGGGAGATTGTGCTCATCGATGAGCTCTTGACTCCCGACAGCTCACGTTATTGTCTGGCGGAGGATTACAAGCCCGGACGTTCCGTTGTAAATCTCGACAAACAATACCTGCGCGACTGGCTGGACTCGATCAAGTGGAACCGGACACCTCCGGCGCCAGAGCTGCCTGAAGAGGTGGTCTCTAACACACGTGAACGATATCTCGAGGCCTATCGAAGAATTACCGGTACGGAGTTAGAATAAGGTTTCCAGGAGAAGTCATGTGGGCACTGCCCTCCAGGCCCACCGAAAAGAGGGGACAGATTCATGCCACTCCATGAAGAGTGTGGCGTTTTCGCCATCTGGGGTCATTCCGATGCAGCACGTTTGACCTATCTGGGGCTTTACAGCCTGCAGCACCGCGGACAGGAAAGCGCCGGCATTTCAACAGTTCATGAGGGATCGATCCTGACCCATGTGGCCATGGGTCTGGTTCCCGAGGTTTTCACCCAGGAGAACATTTCCAGGCTGGTGGGAGATTGCGCCATCGGGCATGTCCGCTATTCAACAACCGGATCGAGCCAACTCTGTAATGCCCAACCCCTGGTCAGAAACTATGCCCGTGGCCAGATCGCCTTCGCCTTCAATGGGAACATCGTCAATGCCTATGAGCTTCGCCAATGGCTGGAGGAGACTGGAAGTATCTTTCAGGGAACCTCAGACAGCGAGGTCATCATTCACCTGGTGGCGCGCCAACAGGAGGAAAGTTTTCTCGACCGGATCGCCTGTGCCTTGCGCAAATGCACCGGGGCCTATAGCGCGTTATTCATGAACCAGCATGAAATCATCGCGGTCAGAGATCCCTTTGGTTTCCGTCCGTTGTGCCTTGGCAGGCATGGATCAGCCTGGATGGTGGCCTCGGAATCGTGTGCTTTTGACATTGTCGAGGGTGAGTATGTTCGCGAGATCGAACCGGGGGAAGCGATCCGCATCACCGATTCCGGGATCGAGTCTTTTTATCCTTTCGAGAAGACCGCCTATTCGCCCTGCATTTTCGAGCTGGTCTACTTCGCTCGTCCGGACAGCATTGTTTTTGGAAGGGATGTCAACGAGGTCCGTCACCGTCTGGGGAGGCAACTGGCCATTGAATCGCCGGTTGAGGCCGATCTGGTTTTCGCGGTTCCTGACTCCTCAAACCTGGTGGCTCTCGGTTTTTCCCAGGAGTCGGGGATACCCTTCGATATCGGGCTGATGCGCAATCACTACATCGGAAGAACTTTCATCGAACCGGAGCAGAGTATCCGGGACTTTGGCGCCAAGATCAAATACAGCCCGTTGAGAAGTACCCTCCAGGGCAAGCGTGTCGTCGTGGTGGATGACAGCATCGTACGCGGCACCACAGTCCGCAAGATTGTCAAAATGATCCGCCGCGCCGGGGCCACCGAGATTCATATGCGCATCGCCTCCCCTCCAATTCGACATGGCTGCTTTTATGGAATCGACATGCCCTCTTCCTCAGGTCTGATTGCCCACACTCACACTCCGGAAGAGATCCGCAAACATATCCGGGTCGATTCCCTGCATTACCTCACCGTGGAGGGGCTGCTTGAGGCCTGTCAAGGGACAATCGACACCTATTGCACCGCTTGTTTTACCGGGCGGTATCCCATCGACTTCTCGCAGCTTCAGGAGACCAAGTTTGCTTTCGAGCGTCGAGCCCTCGTGGAGGTCTAGATGAGCCAGCCGTTAACATACAAAGACGCCGGGGTTGATATCGATGCTGGCGAGGAGACCACGCGCCGCATCAGGCAATACGTCAAGAGCACTGCGAATGCCCATGTTCTTTCGGAAACCGGAAGTTTCGGCGGTCTCTTCCGTCTGATGGGGTGTCCGGAAACCGATCCGGTGCTCGTCTCCAGCGTGGATGGAGTCGGCACCAAGATGAAGGTGGCCGCCGCCATGGGCCGCTATGACACCGTGGGGCATGACATTGTCAACCACTGTGTCAATGACATCCTCGTACAGGGGGCCAGACCGCTCTTCTTTCTTGATTACATTGGCGCCAATAAGGTTCTTCCCGGCCAGGTCGCGGAGATTGTTAAAGGAATCTCAGAGGCTTGCCTGAATCACAACTGCTGCCTGATCGGCGGTGAAACCGCCGAAATGCCGGATGTCTATGGTCCGGGAGATATCGATCTGGTTGGTACGATTGTCGGAGTGGTGGAAAGAAATGCCATCCTGGATGGCTCGCGGACTGGTCTGGGGGACCGTCTGATCGGGTTGGCTTCCAGTGGATTGCACACCAATGGATATACCCTGGCAAGGAAAGCGCTTGGAATCTCAGATTCCCCAGCTGGCCCAGGAGTTGAACTCCTGGGCCAGCTGGGGGGGGATCGCCCCCTTGGCGACCTGCTTCTCGCACCCCACCGCAGCTATTTCAAGGCTCTCTGGCCGCTCCTTGAAGCTGAGATGATTCATGCCATGGCGCATATCACCGGTGGAGGCATTCCTGGCAACCTGTGCCGGGTGATCCCAGCCGGCCTTCGAGCCAGGGTGGACACAAGCAGTTGGAAGATTCCGCCGCTTTTTGAGCTCCTCGCCGAGAAGACCCAGGCCCCGAAGGCGGAGCTGTTTCGTGCCTTCAACATGGGGACCGGGATGATCCTGTGTGTCGATCCCAACCAAGTTTCCTCGGTGATCGAGTCGCTGTCCACGCAAGACTGCGAGGCCTGG
Source organism: uncultured bacterium (assembly GCA_964481775.1). Classification (GTDB taxonomy): domain Bacteria; phylum Hinthialibacterota; class Hinthialibacteria; order OLB16; family OLB16; genus OLB16. The sequence continues at coordinate 28,476 of CAYZUX010000051.1, forward strand.
GAGATGGGGGAAATCGTGGAATGTCCTGAGGGTGCTGCTGCGGTGGTGTTGGATTAGCCTCATGGAGTGGCGAATTCATTCGCCTGGCTTTATCCCAACTTCCAGATGGGTTGATCCTCCAGGTGGATGTTGTT
>CAYZUX010000052.1:0-28100 GCA_964481775.1 uncultured bacterium
CAGTTCATCCAATCCCCCGCAGAGGGCATCGCGGCGCTCCTGGTACATTTTCGCCATCCGCCGGGGGTGGTCCATCGAGCCATTGAGCGCGGCGGCAGCGGCCAGCTGAACCGGCTCGAACTGCCCCATGTCAATATTCGAACGGACCTTGCCCAATGCCCCCACAATGGTGGAATTGCCTGAACAATAGGCACAACGCCAGCCGGGCATGTTGAAGACTTTCGAACAGGAGTGAAACTCGACGCCCACCTCCTTGGCACCCGGGGTCTGGAGAAAGGAAAGCGCCACCTCACCATCGAAGGTTGCCTCGCTGTAGGGCGCATCATGGGAAACCGCGACGTTGTACTGGTTGGCAAAGGCCACCACATCGGCGAAGAACTTTGGAGTGGCCAATGCGGCGGTTGGATTGCCTGGGTGGTTCAGGAGCATCAGCTTTGCTTTTTTGGCCACATCCGAGGGAATCTCCGAAAGGTCCGGGAGAAAGCCATTCTTTTCACGCAGAGGCATCTCATGGATTGCCGCACCCGCCAGAGTGATACCCGGACGATAAGCGGTGTAACAGGGGTTGGGAATGAGGACTATGTCGCCCGGATTGCATAGCGCAAAGGGCAACAGGGCCACGCCGATCTTCGAGCCGATCAGTGAAAGCACCTCTGAGTTGGGATCCAGATCGACACCGAAACGGCGTTGGTACCATCCCGCCACAGCCTGACGGTATTCCGGCAGTCCCTTGAAGGAGGGATAGTGATGGTAACGGTCATCCCGGGCTTTTTCACAAAGCACATCGATGATGTAATCGGGAGTGGGACGGTCCGGATCGCCAACCCCCAGGTCGATCACATCGATGCCCTTGGCGATGGCTGCGGCTTTCTGGTTGTCCAGATCATCAAAGAGGTAGACGGGAAGATGGTTGAGCCTTTCAGCAGGTTCAATCCTCATCGTGTATGACTCCTTCCAAGTTAAGAAAATCCTCGCCCTGCTGGGAGAGGAAAGTCAGTGCCTGCTGTGCGGCACTTTGTTCAGCACTTTTCTTACTAGATCCCTCACCCCGTGCAAGCATCATCCCTCGCAGGCTGACTTCAACTTCAAACCACTTGTTGTGGTCGGGGCCTTCTGAACGGACGACACGGTAGCGTGGAATCTGTCCGGTACGGCGCTGGATCAGTTCCTGGAGACGGGATTTGTCATCCTGGGCCCTGTTGTCACGGCCCAGCTCCTCGATTTGAGCACTCAGATGCTTGAGGATGAATTGCTTGGCTACCTCAAGGCCCTGGTCGAGGTAAATGGCGCCGACAAAACTTTCGAAAACCGCCGCCAGGATGGAATGACGCCCCTGGCCGCCTGACTTGGTTTCACCCACACCCAGTTTGAGGGGTTTACTCAATCCAAGGTCCTTCGCCCGCCGAGACAATGTTGCCCGGCTCACGACCACGGATTTGATTTTGGAAAGTTCTCCCTCTTTCTTTTCGGGGAAATGTTGGAAAAGGGCCTCGGTCACCACCAACCCGATGACGGCATCTCCGAGAAATTCCAGCCGTTCATTGCCCTCCCAGGAGGGCAGACCCTGTTCGTTGAGATAGGACGAATGGGTCATGGATTGTTGAAAAATATGAGTGTCTTTCGGGATAATCCCTGTTTCGTTCAGCAGCTGTTGCAGGAGGACTTCAGAATCTTCGGTCCCCACAAGTCCATCCGAACTCACCCTTTGAACCGCCGTGTGACGAGGACCGCGTTGTGTCCACCGAAGCCAAATCCATTGGACATGCAGACATCGCCATGAAACTCCTGGGCCTGATTGGGGACACAATCGAGATCGCACTCGGGATCAGGTGTCTCATAGTTGATGGTCGGCGGGATGGCATTGTGCTGATACATCAGGACACAGGCCACGAATTCGATGCCACCGGCCGCACCAAGGAGGTGCCCGGTCATGGACTTGGTTGAGCTTATCTTGAGTTTGAAAGCATGATCACCGAAAACGGATTTGATCGCGGCGGTTTCGATCACATCATTCAAGGGAGTGGAGGTCCCATGCGCATTGATGTAGTCGACTTGAGAGGGATCGAGGTGCGCATCATTCAATGCATTCCGCATGGCGGATTGAGCGCCCTCGCCATCCGAGGCCGGGGCAGTCATGTGAAAGGCATCGGCGCTCTGCCCATACCCCGCCAGCTCCGCATAGATCCTGGCGCCACGCTTCCTGGCGTGCTCCAACTCCTCAAGAACCACCACGCCCGCCCCCTCGCCCGCGACAAAACCATCACGGTCCTTGTCAAAAGGACGGGAAGCCTTATCCGGTTCCTGATTCCTGCGGGACATGGCTTTCATCTGAGTGAAACCGGCCAATCCAAGCGGGGTGATGGCGGCTTCAGCTCCACCACAAAGCATGAGATCCGCTTCCCCACGCTGGATAATCCGGGCGGCTTCGCCGATGGCATGGTTGCCGGTGGCACAAGCGGTCGCAATGGACATGTTGGGCCCCTTGTAACCATAACGGATGGAAACCATCCCGGAAGCCATGTTGCCGATCAGCATGGGGATCAGAAAGGGCGTGATCCGGCGCGGACCTTTCGCCATGAGGATCTCTTTGCTGGACTCGATGGTTTGAAGTCCCCCAATACCGGATCCAATGAGAACGCCGACCCGTGTGGGATCCAATCCCTTGAGCTCCGCCAGTCCACTGTCCTGAACTGCCATCTCGGCAGCTGCCATTCCAAACCAGACGAATGGATCTGTCCGGCTGATCTCTTTTTCAGGCACCCATGCCTCGGCCTTAAAATCTTTCACCTCGGCAGCCACTTGGGTGGCGAAAGCACTGGAATCGAAATAGGAAATCCGGCAACCACCGGACTTCCCGCTGACCAGCCCTTCCCAGAAAGCCTCGATTCCAGTTCCAATGGGGGTTACGGCGCCCAAGCCAGTCACAACAACACGAACAGACATTCCGGCATATACTCCCAGAGATAATTATGGCAGGCCAGTCGGATCAGCCGGCGTTTGCCGTTTTGGTTGTCACATAATTGACGACATCCCCGACGGTCTTCAGTTGAGCTGCTTCCTCTTCGGGGATTTCATCCACACCGAACTGCTCCTCAAGTTCCATCACCAATTCGACCTGGTCCAGGGAATCAGCACCCAGATCGCGTACAATTTCCTTATCGAGAGTTACCTCGGCGGCGTCGACCTTGAGTTTGTCGACAATAATAGACTTGACCTTCTCTTCAACCGTGCTCATTAAGATCTCCTCGAGCATACATGTGGAACGTTCGGAGGTGATGGAGTCACCTCCCCGCGGATTTTCCCTGATTGGGACCGCAACAAATGGCGACTATAACAAAAGTCATCGGGCTGGCAACCCGTTACCCTTACACCACCAAAAGGGGCTCTGTGCAGGAAAAGGGCTCTCCACCCCATGTGGAGAGCCCTTGTATGGCAGACCGGCTTGTCCTGACTGATCAGCCTTTCGGCGGAACGATCGCGTCCTTGCAAGCTTTGGCGACACGGAACTTGACCACATTCTTGGCCGGGATCTTGATCGTCGCGCCGGTAGAAGGATTGCGGCCCATACGAGCTTTCCGTTTGACCAGGACCAGCTTCCCGATTCCGGGAACAGTAAATCCCACCTTGGCTTCCTTGTAAGCGATCTGGGCCAGATCATCAAGAACCTCTTTGACCGCAGCCTTGCTCAGACCATGCTTCTCCGCCAGGCGGGCGACCAACTGGGATTTGGTCATTGCCTTCTTTTCAGCCATTCGTTTTTCCCCCTCAGTGTTTGTTTGCCTTGTCACTGCACGGGAACCAGCGTGTTGCAGGGCTCTCCGTATCAAAAGGCGATCGAATCATGCCAGATAATCGTGCGTGGTAGAAGGGGTTTGCTCAAGATGACTGATGAAAACCCCTGAAAAAAGGGGGGAGAGTTTTCACCCTCCAAACCACTTCCGCCACCGGGATGATGGTGGAGCTGGCTGGATTGGTTGGGAGTGAGGCAAGCCTGGGAAAAGCAACGGTTGCTGTCCGTGGTCAGGGGCCATCCAGGGAGACACCGCCCATTGCAGGAGTGGAGCGGTTGAAGCTGCGAGAGTGTACCTGGATTCGAAGATTTTCCGCGCCAGATCCCCCCTCCGCCGACATTCTTCCCTGTTACCCGCCGCCGAAAGCAATGCTTTTCCCAAAGATTCCGCATGGCCGGGAGAAACCACCCAACCAGCTCCCCCCACGCATACATCCTCAGCAATCTCCGGTCCTGGCGTGGTAATCGCAGGCAGCCCCACACGCCACATCTCAGTCAAACGGTTCCTGGCACCCAGCTCCGTTTCGTAGCAAGGGATATCCATGGTCAAACCCACATCACAGGCACGCAGTAAAGCGTCGAATTCATCCCATGGCATCCAACCCATGAAGTGATAGCGGTTCTTGTGAGGGCTTTGATTAACTCTCTCCAGGAACCGGGCAAAGGTGGTTTCGTTGTGGCCATCTACCTGGCCGCCCGTGGAAACGAAATGGATACCGGGGTGGACAGACATGGCTTGCTCCATCCCGTCGAAGAGTGTCTCGACATCAAACTGGTAGTTGTAGCAACCCACCCAGAGGGCCAGAAAGGCCTCTTGTCCAAGCCGGTCCCTTAATTCACACCGGACTCCAGAGGCGGGGAGGTCCTCGCGTCCATTGGGAATCACATGAACAAACTCGTAGCCACAGGTATTGGCGCGCAGCCGCCCAGTCGTGGCCAGTTCACCAATGAGTGCATAACGTTGCCGGGTGCTGGCCGAGGAGAACACATCCGCACGGCTCAGCGCCATGGACTCCTCATGCCAGCCATGAGCGATCGCGGCATCGTTATGGGTCAAATGGGCACGGATCTGAACCTCCCCCATGTTGAAGCCATTCATATCGGCCCAGAGTGGTAAATCCAACCCAAGTTCACAGGCTCTCCCCGCCGGAAAGGAGTTCACTCCCACCAGGAGATCCGTTCCCACAGCACGGATTCTGTCCCGCAGAAAATCATCATTACGGAAGTGAGTCACTTCCTCGACCGAATCCAGGGAGAAAGCTCCCTCCGCGAAGGTCCTGTGCTCCGTATCCACAATCCGCTGTCCATCGCGTGTCCGGGTGAGACGGAAAGCGATGACATGGACCCGGTGACCCGCATCCAATAAAGCCTTTGCCAGCTGCCAGGTACGATTCGAGGAGGAGTAGATGTAGCTGTCCTGTTCAATCGGAAGGGGTCCCGTACCCAGCAGGGTGACAGTTCTCATCTCAATCCTCCTGATGAATTCGAGGCTCCCATACGCCGTAGAGGATTTCTTCTCCGTTGCCACGCGATCCAAGGACTGAGCAGGAGCATGAAGATGGGCATGGCAATAAACAGAACTACGAACTTCCTCCGCCGGATATAACGGACATAGTAAGCCCTCATCCGAGAGGAGTCATAGAGATTCCTGAGGAAAAAACGTGCCGCCTTCAGGGTGCCCAACATCTTGATGAGAAGATATTGATGACGCCACTCCTCGCGGAAATGTAACCAGAACATCCTTCCCAGCTTGCGTCCTCCCTGGGAGATCCGATGCCAGACCGGGTAACCCTCCACAACCTCAACGCGGTATCCAAGTCTTCTCATGCGGATAAAGAAATCCAGATCCTCGTGTTGATAGAAGTAGACAGGATCGAATCCTCCTACCCGCAGAGCCACCCTGCGAGGCAACATGACAAAGCAAGTCGAGAGGGCATCCGCCTCACCGAAGCCTGCACGAGTTCTGGCCCAATCGATGTAGAGATCATCGGTCAAGTGGATTCCAAAAACCCAGGGGATCTGTTGTTCGTGATCGATGAAGATAGGACCGGCCACCGCACCGAGGCTGGGATCGGAACGCAACTTCTCCCTCAAGCCGGAAAGGGTGTGCGGATTAAGCAGAACCGCATCGGAGTCCATGAAGGCAATGAACTCACCAGTGGCGGCAAGGATCCCCTGGTTCTTGCCCACACAGGCCCCCCGGTTGGTACCATTTCGGATCACCTCCACGCTCGGAAAGGATTCCCTGAGCATCTCCGGGGTGCCATCGGTGGAGCCATTATCGATGACGATCACCTCGGGCAAAACATCCTGCTGCAGATAAATTGAGTCCAGCGCCTGAGTGAGTTCTTCACGACGGTTCCAGGTGACCAGGATGATGGAGACAAGGGGGTTGGAATCGGTCACAGGTCAGTCAACAGCTTCAGATTGCGGATCAGGTTCCTTCTCATACTGGGGACCAGGAAACAGGCATGGGTGCAGAAACAGTGACGGAGAGCCTCCCGGGTTGCATGGGATTGGGGAGACTCCCAAAGAGCCTGGAAGTTATCATCGAAATCGGCAAGGTTTGCGAAAGGACGTGAAAACTCGCAGGTGGCCACATCTCCATTGGAGTAAATCACCGGAGTCAGTCCTGTGGGAGCCACACAACTCACCACCGGTTGCTTGTGACGAAGCATCTCGAACTGGACCTTCATCTTGGCGGCGAAGTGGCGGAAGGGGAAATCCATCTCCCGGTTAAGAGCCCGCACCTCGGAGTAGATCGCATCCCAATCTTCCTCCGGGGGGAGGCCAATCCCGGGCGGATTGAAACCAGGTTCCCTTACATGTTCCGGGACACCCCAAGCACTGAAATTCGAACCGCGCACCAGCTCAAGTCCCAGGCAGATCCCAAACTCACGGCGGATCATCTCCGAAAGGGGACGGATTTCATGGTAGTTCCTCTGGTTGATGATCATCAGGAAGACTGGTGTGAAGAAACCCGGTTCAACCAGATGTTGCAGGCTCATCAGCTGTTGCGCAGTCTCCATGGCTTTCCGGAACGAACCCGGGATTCCCCGGATCGCATCATGGGTTGGTTCCAGACCATCCAATGAAATCTGGATTGAGATCCGCTTCCGGTTCCAGCTGGTTATATCCCTGCAGTAGTCCAGGGTGCGGTCGACATAAAATCCATTCGTGTTGATCTGGATATCCCGCGAGTTCGGTGAGTCATGGATCGCCCGGACCACTTGAGGCAAACGGCGGTGAAGGAATGGTTCCCCCCCGGTGATGGCAATCTCCTCACGGACCGCAGGAAGGTTTTTGAAGATTCGCTCCACCCGTTCCGGGGAGAGATCCTGAGTTCCATCATTCAGGTTGTCGGCATAAAAGCAGTGCCCACAGCGCATGTTGCAGTGGGTGGTGACATACAGGATCAGGATCTCGAGCATCCCACGAGCTTTGAGGGCTTCACGGCGTGCACCCAGTTCCTGGTTAACGACACGCAGCTTGTGGATCAGAGACATGGCGGATTCATCCTCTTACACAAGGCGCAACACCTCGATGGAGACACGGTTTACCTGTTGCTCGGTGAGCTTGGAATGCATGGGCAACGAAAAAAGGCGCGAAGCCAACCTCTCGGTTACAGGCAGCATCCCTTCGCAGGTCCCATAACGCTGCCGGTAGGCAGGATGGAGATGGAGGGGATCATAATGCACAGTGGCCCCAATCCCTTTGGCACGCAGTGCGGCTACGACTTCATCGCGTGATGATTTGGATTGGTCTGTCAGTTGAAGGGCATATAAATGACGGGCATGGGTGACATCGGATCTCTCCACAGGCACTTGAACGCGGCCATCATCTCCGAACATCTCCTGGTAGAAGTCCCAGGCTTTGTGTCTCCGGGCTTGCATCTCAGGGAGCCGGGAGAGCTGGGCTCTGCCTAGGGCAGCAAGCAGATCATTGGCATTGTATTTGTACCCGAAGTGAATCACCTGGTAACGCCATGAACCCTCCGCGCTAAAACGGTTCCAGGCATCCTTGTTCATCCCATGGAGGCTGAGAATCTCCGCCCGTTCAAGAAGATCCGGATCTGGCAGGGTCAACATCCCTCCTTCAGCCGTGGTGATGTTCTTGTTGGAGTAGAAGCTGAAGCAGGCAGTCGTTCCAGCGGAACCAATCGGAGTTCCCTCCCAGGAAGCGCCCAAGGCGTGGGCGGCATCCTCGATAAGCACCAGCCCATGCTTATGGGAGATCATCCGCAAACGATTCATGTCTGCCGGATGGCCTGCATAATGGACAGGCAAGATCGCACGGGTTCTGGAGGTGATCAATGTCTCCACATGGAGGGGATCGAGACAATAGGTCTCCGGGTCCACCTCTGCAAAAACAGGGGTGGCACCACAGTGGACGACCACATGGCCAGTGGCCGCGAAAGTGAGAGAAGGGAGGATGACTTCATCTCCAGGACCGATGTCATGGACCAGGAGAGCCAGGTGGAGGGCAGCGGTGCAGGAATTCAGCGCGAGGGCATGATCCGCCCCAACAACATGTTTGAACTCCTCTTCAAAGGCAAGGCATTCAGCACCACGAGTCAGCCAGCCACGGCGGAGAACCTCCAGGACCGCCTCTTGTTCGAGTCCGGTCAGGTCGGGTTCGCCGATCGGAATAGGGTCCTCGGCACGTTCAATCGAATGGATGTCTGCCATGGTGTCCTACTTCAGATTAGGGGATGAGGGCACCTTACTGAAGAGGCTGGCCTGGAAGAGCCTGCCGGAAGGAATCGGCATTCCATCGAGATCTTTGTAACCATGGGTCAACATGGGAATCCGGAAAACTTCTTTCCATTCGACACGGCCTTTGAGGTAAGGCTCAAGTTCGGGCAATCGCGAGGTGAAAAAGAGGGGACGATGACTGATGGAAGGAATCAGCATTTCCGCCATAAGCGCTCCTTGGGTCTCCCGGTTGGCCAGGAAATAGCGTCCCTCCACCTTATAGATGGCGAGATATGGTGAACCCTCCCGGGAGAGAGTCTGCACCTGTGGTATCTCATCCCTGAGAAAACTCCCCAAGTCCGTATTCCTGAGCGGTACTCTGGAGGTCCCCTGTTCAAGCGCGTCGAATAAGGCTGTGGAAATGCCTTCACGGTTGAGTGTTCCACGGTACCAGGGGGTGGTAAAGAAACCCTCCGAAATAAGGGCGATCCGCTGTCCGCGGCGAGCTACCTCCTTCTGAAAGAGGAGCGGAAAATAGGTGTAGTCAACGGGTGCATTGGGAGTTACCGAAACCGCGAGCAGAACTCCACCAGGGTGAACTTCATCCAGGCAGCGGTTGGAGTAGAACTCAGGCAAGCTGGCCAGCTCCCTGGGCTGGACCTGGAGCCTGGAAACCTGATGGACCAGCAGGACTCCAATCACGGGGAGAAGCAAAAGTGGCAAGAACCGATGCCTGTTCGCTGCCCATTCGAACAGGTGTGCCCACCCGGCTGCCAGGAGGAGACCCACCAGGACAATCGGCAACAGGTGAAAGGTCTCGCGATCAGCCACATGATACTGGGCCACAAAGAGGGTGGGCAGAAGCCAGGCTATGAATCCAGCCAGCAGGAGCCGTGGGGATCGATGAAACAACATCCCCACCCCCAGACCAGTCAAAGGAAATGAGAGGCCCAGGTTCGACCACCAGAGTTCGGGCAGCAACCGCAGACCGGCAAGGCTGATGGCCCAGGGATGAGGACCTGCACCGCTCTGGAAAGCCAGCCATTCCTGGGCACGGACAATCTTCTGATCCAGCCGAAACTGCGCCCCAGAAAACACACGCCAGAGGTTCGTAAGCGTGGAGGGATCCCCCCAGTTCAGGGGAGGAGAGCCTTGGGCACGCCACCACAGGAGCGTATAGGGGAGGAAAGTGGCAATGAGAAACGTGGTCAAAGCCACCAGGACCGAAATCATTCCCAACCTGGATTTTTTGAGGGACGCCACCAGAAAAAGTGCAAGGCCCGGCAACATGAAACCAGTCAGTCGATGATGCCCGAAGGCCAGGCCGGCGATGAATGCGATCATTATCAGTTTTGAGTACCTGGGATCCGAGGCGAAACGGGCAGCCAGGAAGATCAGCAGGGCAAGAAAAAAGAAAGAAAGGCCATAGACCTCCGCCACCATGCCTTGTTTCCTGAGCAAGGGAGCAAAGCTCAGGATGAGTATTCCAGCCCGCCAACCGAGTGCCCTTGCTTGCACATACCCCCCACCCCAACCCTCCCCCGCAAGGGGGGAGGAAGAAAATAGCCCCCTCCCCCCTTGCGGGGGAGGGTTGGGGTGGGGGGTGGGGTCTACCGATTTCACGGCAATATCCAATGGAACCACCCGAAAAAAGAATCCCATGCCCCATAAAATCACAATGGAAGAAAGGAGGTGCCCCTTCCATGCCGCGGAACCGAGAGGAATGAGAAAAAAAGCTTTCTGAAGCAGGAGATACAGTGGATAGCCGGTGGGATGCGCCACCCCATTACACCAGGCGGCGGTCAGTAGCTCCGGCTCATCTCCCCACCAGAGGTGTGGGTAGAGACGAAGTAGATAAAGTAGACCAATCAGACCCAGCAGAGCGGGATCGAGCCAGCGAGCCAGGATATCGATTCTTGTTGAGCGGTCCATCTTTCCCGGCCAACAGGGAATCACGGACGGGAGAGAGAGGGAAGACCCCTCACTCACTCCCTTCTCGCCTTCCCCATTATCGCTTAAACTGTAAGGGTTAGCCAAGTGAAAACCTGAGGTCCCCGCTCCAGGGCTTCCCCCTTTTCCCAACAGGTATGGCGTAACCAAAACCTGAAGTCGCAGGGGGATTCTGTGCCTGTATGAGGGACCATTCAACAAAGGAAGCAAGAATGCCAGTTCAGACCGAAGTCAATGCCACCGAGAAGATTCGTAACCTCGCGATCATCGCCCATATCGACCATGGAAAGACCACTCTCATCGACGCCATCATGCGTGCCTGTGGAGTTTTCAGGGAAAATCAGGAAGTTCAGGAACGCATCATGGATTGTAATGATCAGGAGCGCGAGCGAGGGATCACCATCTTTGCCAAGAGCGCCACAGTGAACTGGGATGGATACCAGATCAACATTGTAGACACCCCGGGTCATGCAGACTTTTCGGGGGAGGTCGAGCGCACTCTGGGAATGGTGGATGGCTGTCTGCTCCTGGTGGATGCGGGCGAGGGACCGATGCCTCAGACACGCTATGTTCTGAGACGTGCGCTGGCACTTGGCCTGCGTCCTATCGTGGTCTTGAATAAAGCGGACCGTCCCAACTGCGAGCCGGATGATGCCCTCAACGAAGTTTTCGACCTCTTCATCGAACTAGGTCCCACCGACCAACAAGCTGATTTCCCGCACATCTATGCCTCCGCGCTGGAAGGGTGGTCGGCACGGGAGTTGGATGATCCCCGTGAGACCCTCCATTCCCTCTTTGAAGTGATCATCCAGCATGTCCCCCCGCCCCACGGTGAAATCGATGCTCCCTTCCAGATGCAGGTGACAACGCTTGACTGGAATGAGTACATGGGACGATTGGTCGGAGGACGAGTTCTGCGTGGCGAGATCCGTCAAGGCCAGCAGTTGATCAGGGTGCCGGTCTCGGGCGCGGATCCCAAGCGCTTTACCCTCACTAAGATCTGGGGGCATGAAGGGATGAAGCGCGTTGAGAAAACAACCGCCTCAGTGGGTGAGATCCTTTTCCTGGCTGGGCTAGAGGAGGTGGAGATCGGAGACACGATTTGTCACCCCGATATGGTGGAGGCGCTTCCTCCCCTGCAGATCGATGAACCCACTGTCTCGATGACCTTCCTGCCCAACAACTCTCCCTTCGCCGGACGGGAAGGGAAAGCGGTGACGATCAAGCAGATTCAGGAGCGTCTTCAAAAGGAACTCAAAACCAATGTCTCTCTTCGCGTCCGTGAACTTGGCCAGGAGGGAGTCGAGGTCAGCGGACGGGGTGAATTGCATCTTTCAGTGCTGATCGAAACCATTCGCCGTGAGGGATGGGAACTCGTGGTTTCCCGCCCGCGAGTCATTTTTCACGAGGAGGCGGGAAGAAAACTCGAACCGATCGAAGTCCTTACCATTGATATCCCTGAAGATTTTATCGGCGTTGTGATGGAAAAGATCTCGGCCCGGCGCGCGGAGGTGAAAGAGATCCACCACGGTGAGGATGGGCGTGTACGCCTGGAGTGCCTGATCCCCACACGCGGCCTGGTGGGCTACCGTTCTGACTTCATGACCGACACCCGTGGACTGGGGATCATCGCCTCGCGGTTTCTCGAGTATGGTGAGTTCCGTGGCGAGGTGGTACACCGGACCAAAGGGAGTCTGATCGCCATGGAGACCGGACGCAGCACCGCCTATGCCCTGGACAACCTCCAGCAACGCGCAGTCATGTTCATCGGGCCGGGGGAGGAAATCTATGAAGGCCAGGTAGTGGGCGAAAACTCCCGCGAGGGAGACATGGTGGTCAATCCCTGCAAGAAAAAGCAGCTCTCCAACATGCGCGCCTCCGGCTCGGATGATGCCACCTTACTGACCCCCCCACGAAGGAATACTCTCGAACAAGCCATCGAGTGGATTACAGATGATGAGATGGTTGAAGTCACCCCCGAGTCAGTCCGCATCCGTAAACGGATCCTCAAGGAATCCGACCGGAGGAAACAGAGGCAGATCGAGGGGAAGTGAACCTTTCTCTTCTTGAGTGGAGGCAGATTCCCGCAACAAGGTTCCATGATAGGATAACTCCTCTCGTCTCTGAGTGGAGGCTTCCATGTCAAAACACGCAGTCGTTTTACTTCTCCTTTTACCCGTGGCCCTCTCCCATGGCTGGAGTGTGACCGAATCCTGGCAAGGCGACCCTTTCATGGGAGACTGGCAAGGAAAGTTCTATTCCAGGGATGGTGAAAAACCAGTCGTGGCTCAGGTGATTCCTCTCGGAGATTCCAACTTCAAGGTCCAACTGCTTCCTGAGTTTGACAAAAACCTCCCTCCCATCGCCCTCCTTGAGGGAAAGCAGAAAGGCGACAAGGTTCCTGTAGCCGGACAGGGGTGGAGTGGTGAGATCACATCCGAAATCTTCAAAGCGGCCAACCCAGAGACGGAAGATTCGATCGAACTCAAAAAGACACACCGACTTTCCCCTTCTCTGGGATTGAGACCTCCCGATGGAGCGGTGATCCTTTTTGATGGAAGCAGCCTGGCGGAATGGATCGGCGAGGATGGGGCTGAGCCGAAATGGAAGCTGAGAGGAGATGGGGCCATGCAGATCGTGCCACATACCGGGAGCATATCTTCAAAACGACATTTCTGGGATCTCCGTCTGCACCTGGAGTTCCGCGCACCGTATGCACCCGGCAGCGCCAACCAGTGGTATGGCAATAGTGGCATCTTTTTCCAGTCCGCCTCCGAGATCCAGGTCCACTCCAACTATGGTTCGGAGGGCAATGCGAGCGATTGCGGCGCGATCTACTCGCTGTTCCCGCCCAGGGTCAACATGTGCGCCCCTCCCCTTCAATGGCAGACCTTTGACATCTGGTTCCGGGCCTCGCGCTTCGATAGCGCTGGAAACAAGACCCAGAATGCCCGTATCACAGTGTGGCACAACGGCGTCTCCATCCATCAGGATGTCGAAATGCCACATCCCTGCTTCCCGGATATACCGGAGGCCAGGGAACCCTACCCGCTCCTGATTCAAGACCACTTGAACTCGGTGCAGTACAGGAACATCTGGGCAAAAGAATTGGGAGAAGGGGATTGGAGGGCCGATTTTGGGATCGAGAAACGATGAAAAGGTCAGGAAAAGTATTCCTTTAACGGTCCACCAACAGGTTTCGAAGGGCTGGCTCCAAGGCAGGGAAGCGGAATTCATATCCCAGCTCCAGAGCCCGCTTGGGTACCATCCTCTGCCCTGTCAGTAGAACCGAGGCGCCGTCCCCAAAGAGCAGTCGGAGCACGAAGGCCGGGAGCGGGAGCAAGGCGGGACGGTTAAGCACACGGCCCAGGGTGCGGGCAAACTCCTTCTGAGTGACCGCCTCCGGCGCGCAGGCATTGAAGACTCCCTCCGCTTCCGGATGATCCATGGCCCACAGGATGATTCCCACCATGTCCTCAATGTGAATCCAGGGCAATGGCTGATGGCCGCTGCCCATCGGTCCCCCCAGACCGAGGCGAAACGGTAGCAACATCTTCCCCAACGCGCCACCAGAGGGATCGAGTACGATGGAGATGCGGAAGATGACGGTTCGCAACTGCTGGCGTAGCGAATTTATTCGCATGGGTGACAGAGGACTACTCGATGCGAATGAATTCGCTACTCCGTTGGTGGGCTTCACATCTTGGTGATTGAGCCGCGTGGCAGTTTCCCATTCATTGCACACCTCCGCAAGGAACCCGGAACCCGGTGGGCTGCTCTCATCCACCGGAGTGTCCCAGCTCACATCTCCATAATACCCCGCGGCTGAAGCAGAGACGAAAACCCGGGGCGGAGTCGCCGCTTGTTCGATTGCATGGACCACATTCCGGGTAGTTTCCACCCGGCTTGATACGATCTCCTGTTTGATCCGCTCGTTCCAACGTCTCCCGGCAACTGGTGACCCGGCAAGATTGATCACCGCATCGCAACCATCTATCTTCTGCATCCAGTCGCCTGCATGAACCGTATTCCCTTGCATAACCTCAACATCCTCACCCAATACTCCCTTTGCCCGGGACACATTCCTCGACACTGCGACAACCTTGTCCTCCCGTGCCCGGAGAGCCTTCACCAGATTCCTCCCGATCAGACCCGCCGCACCTGTGATGAAGACTCTCATTGAGTGATCTCCTCCATCTGTTGCTGGACCCTCAACAGAACCTTCTCTGGAAGGACCTGTTCCGCGAGGGGAAAAACCTCGTGTTCTTCAAAGCGGATATGGGCATCGAGAACCTTACCAAGACGGGAAAGTGTTTCCACGGAAGGGGGTTTGTTGTCAGAGAAGGAGCACGAAATCGAGTCGATCAGGGAACGGATCTCGAGGTGCTCGCGTGACAGCCGTGAAAAGAAGGGATGATCCAGACCAAGGTGTTGCCCCATCGCAGGTAAGAGCAGCTCCTCTTCCTTGCGGAAGTGCTGAAGTCCAGCGGGAATCCATAATTTTAAGAAACCATCGGCTCGATCGAGGCGCTCGGCCTCACAGGCTTTCCCGGTAACACGCCCGAGCATCTTGGCCTGCACCAGGACATGCTGGTGATGGTGAGACAATGCGAAAAGCGAGGGGTGACGTTTCATTCCGGTTTGTCCTTTTCTCCCCATTGTAGCAGGGAACGGACACAACCAAGCCAGGGCCACTCAGGCTCCACTGGAAGTCCAACCGATACTGGGCGGGCAGGGACTTTCTGAACGCTTGATGAATTCAGGGATCCCCACCTCTGACCAAGGCAGAGGCAAAGGGCTTGTTCCAGCGAGCTGATCAATTCATCTGGCGGATCTGGGGTGTCTGGCTGTGAACGGAGAAAGATGAAACCTTCTCCAGAGGACTGTCTGGTGAGTACCGCCGTCTGGGCCAACAACTCCGGTAGTGGTGGATCAAAAAAAACCTGATGAACCGGACAGCCCTGACTATCCCAACCTTCCCCTGACACAAAAGGGATTCTCCACGCGCCACGGAAACTCTCTCTTTCTTGTTCCTCGGGATAGCCCTTCTGATTTATTTCCACCTGATAGGATTCCGAGGGGGCATTCAAAGCCAGCGCCACCATTCCAAATGGAATTGACTCCAGTCCGGCCCCAAACTGGAAACGGACCACAGTCTCGATCCAATGTAGGAACGAGGTTGGGTCTTTCACGGAAAACTGCGCGATATAGTCTTTACTATCGGCAAAAAGGAGCCGGTACCTCCTTGCTCCACGCCAAAAGTCTGGATTCAGGAATGGAAAGACGGGGTTGGGCCTCTTCCACGGTTGCTGGCCCAGCGTGTCAATGAAATCCCAGGCACATACCGCGACATTCCAGACAGTCTCCCAGAAATCACGGATTCCCTCGCCGGGGAAGAGTTCCGAACAGGTTTCGATCCAACTCTCAACCGAGGACCTTCTGATGACTCTTTGTCCAGGCCAGCGGTAGATCACCCCGGGATCGAGGTGATGGACAGCAAGAGTACGGCCTGTCCGAGACAGGTAGCGCCGGAGGGGTTGGTTACGATCGAATCCAACAACCGGAATCCCACACCAGGCCTCGAATGGGAAATCATTCTCACGGGGAGAGGACTGGTATTCAGGCATCGCCAGGAAGGAACTCCGCACGTCGTTCCTCGAAAACCTGGTTGGCCACCTGGTAGTCATCCAGACGTCCTATGTCGAGCCAATAGCATTTTTCGTGGTAACACATCACCTCGCATCCATCCCGCAAGAGGAGACGGATCAGGTCCGGGAAGTCGAGATATTGCCCCGGTTTAAGCAGTGGTGCGATGTCCGCCCGGTGCATGGCATACACTCCCATACTGACATGGAAGCTGTGAACCGGTTTCTCGGTGTAACGGCTGAGACGATGATTATCGGTCTGTTGGAGGACGCCATAATCGATCTTCACCTCGCGTTCAGCAGCGGCGATGGTGACCGCGGCATGGTGGCTCTGATGGAAAGCGTAGAGGGATCCATAGCGGAGGGTGGTGAGGATATCCCCATTCATGACCAGGAAATCCTCATCAAGCTGGTCAAGAACCTTGGCCAGTGGACCCGCTGTCCCCAGCGGCGAGTCTTCCTGGGAATAGGTCAGCTCCAGACCGAATCGATGTCCATCCTCCAATAAGGCACGGAACAGAGGACTCATCGGTCCGACAGCGAGAATTGCACGGGTTACACCGGCATGAGCCAGTTGGCGCAGGACAATTTCCAGGATGGGGAAATCCCCAACGGGCATCAATGGTTTGGGCAACACAGCTGTGTATGGCTGTAAACGGCTTCCCTTGCCTCCCGCGAGTATCAGAGCCTGCATGGTGTCCTCTCAAACTGAATAAGAATCCGCCCGGTAATGATCCAGATGCGCGGAAATCCACTCAATGGTTCTCCACAGCCCCTCCTCCAATGAGTGTTTGGGGGTCCATCCCGCCAGTGTGGCAGCCTTGCTGTTGTTGCAGAGGAGCTGTTGGACTTCGCTTCGCTCGGGGCGGGTGCGAACCGGGTCCGCCACGATCTCCTTCTCCACCTCCATCATTGAAAGAATCCTGTTCGCCAGACCTCCAATCGTGATCGATGCTCCAGTCCCGAGGTTCACCACTTCACCCACACATGCGGGAGATAACGCCACTGCAAGGAAGCCCTCTACAGTGTCCGCCACAAAAAGAAGATCGCGCTCCGGATCGAGAGAACCGAGATGGATGACCTCGCTATCGAGAGCCTGGATGATGATGGCGGGAATCACCGCTCGTGCTGACTGGCGCGGTCCATAGGTGTTGAAGGGCCTAACGACAACGACAGGAAGACCAAAAGACAGGCAGTAACTCTCGGCGAGCTTGTCGGCCGCGACCTTGGTGGCGGCATAGGGTGATTGGGCCTGGAGCGGATGTTTCTCATCGATGGGAGTATACAGGGCTGTACCATAAGTCTCCGAGGTGGAGGTCTGGACCACGCATTCGAGCCCGTGACGGCGCGAAGCCTCAAGGATATTGAGGGTGCCCTCGACATTGGTGCGGATGTAAGATCGCGCTGCCTGGTAGGAATAGGGAATCCCGATCAGGGCCGCAAGATGAAAGACTGTTTCCTGGCCCGAGACAGCATGATCCACACAATCCGTATCTTCAATGAATCCCGCCTGGACATGAAGTGACCGCTTCACCTCCATCGGAAGGAACTCGAGATTGCCCCAGCTGCCGCGTGAGTTGTAATGGACCAATGCGGTTACCTCGGCGCCCTCCCTCACAAGGGACTCACAGAGGTGGCTTCCAATGAAACCTCCCGCCCCGGTGACCAGAACTTTCCGTCCATGCCATTTCATATGAGGGACAGGTTATCACGCCTTATGACAAGAGTGGATATGAAATGTGGTCAGTGGTCTTTGATACGGAGGATATATTCACCAGGAGCGGTCCAATGCAGGCGCTCACGGACCAGCCGCTCCTGCTCCAAAAGGGTCGTTGCACGGCTCTCTTCCTGCTCGGAAAGGGTCTGGATTTCCTCCGCCAGCAGAATCAGATCACGTTGAGCACGTTCCACCTCTGCCGCACGGCGTCTGACTCCTTCCTGGTTGGACAGGAGAATGAGTGCCATGCAAACAATCAGAGTCAACATGACTGTTGTCATGAACACGCCACGTGGCGAACCGCTCTTTGGGTTGGATCTCCCCAGACTTTTCCCCATATGTGTATTGAATCTTCCCCTTCATAAAAATACCCCTAAATAAAACTTTTCGCAATCCGTTAATACACTCAGGCTCCCAAAGGGACTAGCTTTACGTCTTATCCGGTTCTACTGTAATCTTTTTAATGCTATGAAGCACTTCTCCACCATCACATTAGCCACCCTCCTGGTGTTTATCCTGGCGATATTCCCTTACGGTTGCCATAAACGAACCACACCTCCAATCAAGAAAGCAGATGTGGAGATGATCGGCAGTGGGGGGCTGGAACCAACCGATACTTCCTCAACGAAAGAACCGGATACAGGGTCATTCTCCCTGGGAGAAACCGAAGAGGAAGAACCCGCAACCCCTCAGCCTCAGATCCGGGAGACAGAACCTACCGTATCCCGGCGGACTTCGCCCGGCACCACCACGACAAGGTCCACCTTTGACCCCGGCCGCAGTATTTTCCGGACTGTTTCCCAAGACATCAGTGAGGATATCGCCAAGGAACAGGAGGATTTCTTCCTGAAAAATGCTCTGGCGACGCGAGGACATTATGAAGCCGCAGATGGGGAGCTACTGATTCCGGAAACATCGCTCCAGAAAATGGAGAACATGATCAGCAGCCGTTTTCCTGTTCAGCTGAAAACCAGTTGTGAAGATGTCACCATCACAGTCCCAAGCGGGAGCGGTGAACCGATTCCCGCGGTAGTGGATATTCTTGGAGAGAAGGTTCAAGCAAGAGCGAAAACCTCCCCCGAATCAAACTCCTCCTATGTTGATGCCGAATTGATTTACATGTACACGGTTAACGCTGGGGAAGGTTCTTCTGAAAATGCCTCATGGACGGTTGCGAGGACCACCCGCTACCGTCCCAACAGTGAGGGACGCTGGAGGAAAACCAAGGTCGAGGAACGGGTGATCTCTGAAGTCCTGCCCAAACCGGCTGCAAAACCAGGAACCACCACACGGAAAAGCAGCACAAAAACCAAAACCAGTTCAGGAACCACTACCGGGAAAACCAAACAGTCCAAACCACCCGTGAAAAAGAAAACCGTAGTCGATGAACCCAAGGCAGCTGCGCCAGTGCCACCCATTACTGACCAGCTCCCTGCCCCCCAACCTTCTCCAGCAATACCCCCGGCTTCTCCACCTCCGGCACCACCCTCACCTCCCAAGGCGACCGAAGCCCCAGTCAAGCCGACCGAAGCCCCTGCCAAGCCAACTGCCGCACCTCCGGTTGACACCTCTCCTCCAACGAGTGGGGGTGTCGAGTTCGATGAAATGCTCATTCCGGATGCACCTTCTCAATGAGTTCACCGGAGATTGCCAGAGCTACCCCTGAACCTGCTTCCTCGGGACGTGTTGTCTCCATCGATGCTCTCCGTGGTTTCGATATGTTCTGGATTACCGGGGGAACACATTTCTTCGGAAAGCTCTTTGATTGGATTGATTCCCCCTCAGTAGAACCCCTCAGGAACCAGATGAGGCATACTGATTGGAACGGCTTCACGGCCTATGACCTGATCTTTCCCCTCTTCCTTTTCATCGTCGGCGCGAGCCTACCTTTCGCTCTCAGCCGGCGCATGGAGCAGGGGGCGGACAAGGGAAGACTCTGGATCCATGTGGTCCGCCGGACTGTCACACTGCTTTTCCTGGCGATGATTTATGCAGGACTTCTCGATTTTGATTTCTCGGACTTCCGTTACGCAGGCGTTCTCCAGCGCATTGCCCTTTGTTACTTCTTCGCGGCCACCATCGTTCTGTCGATTGGCGTTAAAGGGCAAGCCGTCACAGCAGGCGTGATTCTCCTTGGTTACTGGGCTATCATGACGCTCATTCCAGTTCCGGGTATCGGGGCGGGGGTGCTCACTCCCGAGGGGAATCTGGCCGGGTATATCGACCGGGCCATCCTTCCGGGCTCTTTCTGCTGTTATGAATATGGGGACAACGAAGGGATCCTGAGCACTCTTCCCGCTATCGCCACCACGCTCCTGGGGGTTCTGAGTGGTCATTGGCTCCGTTCATCTCATTCCGGCTCCAGGAAAACGGGTGGACTTGTGGGGGCGGGATTGATAAGCCTGATCGTGGCATTGCTCTGGAACACTGTATTCCCGATCAACAAGCTGATATGGACCAGTTCTTATGTCCTTTTTGCGGGCGGCTGGAGCCTGCTGCTGTTGGCTTTGTTCTACTGGGTCATCGATGTCCAGGGTTACCGGAAGTGGGCCTTCTTCTTTGTGGTGATCGGGATGAACGCGATCACCATCTATGTCGCCAACCGTTTGTTTGACTTTGAAACCATATCGAACATTTTCATCCATGGGTTCGTGGACTCGATGGGTGACTTCAAACCGGTCTTTTCCTCTTTCTGCGAGTTGATGACCAAGTGGCTGTTCCTGTACTTCCTCTTCAGGCAGAAGATTTTCCTTAAGGCTTGAGACGATGTTGGCTGTCGATGGGTTGAATGGAATAAGTTCGTTATATCCATGATCCCTCTCCTTGTCACACTTGGAGCCTATACGGCGATTCTTTTTGGATGCGCGGGACGTTGGGATCTGCCCTGGTTCTGGGCGGTTATGGGGGTGCAGGCGAGCATCATGTTGGCCGGTTACTTCACCATCGATCCGGGCCTGATGAAGGAACGGACACATCCCGGTCAAGGCGGGAAAGACCGTCTCCTCCGTTTCACCGCCATCCCTTTTCTCGTGGCTTCGTTGGTGATCGCGGGTCTGGATGCCCGTCATGGATGGACTGGTGTGATGCCGGTTTCTCTGCGTTTGTTGGGATTATCCGGGGTGATTCTGGGGGGAGCCATTGCGGTTTGGGCGATCTCCGCGAATCGTTTCTTCTCGCCGGTGGTCCGTATTCAGGAGGAACGGGGGCATTGTTTGATCACCGATGGTCCCTACCGGTTCATCCGTCACCCGGGTTATCTGGGTTTTCTGGTGGGATTCGCATTGTGGGGACTTCCACTCGGATCCTGGTGGTCGATGATCCCGGCGATTCCGGTGACTTTGCTTTTCCTCAGACGAATTCTGATCGAGGACCGTTTCCTGCATGAGAACCTGCCGGGATATGGGGAGTATGCAGAGAGGGTACGCTACCGGTTGATTCCGGGGGTGTGGTGAATCCTCCTACCATCCTGTCCAAAGCATCATTCCCCCTTTATAATCAATCCTTGAAAGGATGCTCCTTCGATTCCATGTCCGAGAACCTGATCTCCGAACTCCCCATCTATAAGCGCGGCTTTGGCCTGAAGGCCGAGGTGGCGGGCGAGCTTGAGAGCGATTACCACAGCAACCTGGTGAATTTCCTGCAGGAAAATGACTACCGGCTGGTAACACCCCAGGTTGAAATCCGCCTGGCACGTGAGTTTGGCTTTTGCTATGGGGTCGACCGGGCGGTGGACTATGCCTATGAAACCCGCCGCAAGTTTCCGGGACGGCGCCTCTTCCTCACCGCCGAGATCATCCACAACCCGCGTGTCAACAGACGTCTCAATGAACTGGGTGTGCAGTTCCTGTCTGGAGAGTATTCAACTGGAGTGACAGTCGATGACCTTCAACCGGAAGATGTGGTCCTTCTCCCGGCCTTCGGGGTCAGCTGCGCTGAAATGGAACGTCTGCGAAGTACCGGGTGCATCCTGGTGGACACCACCTGCGGGTCGGTAGCCAATGTCTGGCGGCGGGTGGAGCGTTATTCACGCGAGGGTTATACCTCGATCATCCATGGGAAGTACAACCACGAGGAGACGATTGCCACCTGTTCCCGGGCCGAGTCAGTTCCCGGCGGAATGTATCTGGTAGTCAAGGATCTTCAACAGGCTGATCTGGTTTGTGATTGGATTCGTGGCAAAGGGAACCGGAGAGAATTCATGTCCACTTTTCTCCATTCCACCTCAAACGGTTTCGATCCAGACAGGCACCTGGAGAAAGCGGGGGTTGCCAACCAGACCACCATGCTCAGCTCGGAGTCCCTTGCGATTGCCGCTCGGCTGCGTGCTGCTTATGTCGAACGTTATGGCGAAGAGGAGACACAACTCCGTTTCCTCTCTTTCGACACCATCTGCTCCGCCACCCAGGAACGTCAGGATGCGGTGATCGAGCTCTCAAAAAGCGGATTGGACCTGATGATCGTCATTGGCGGGTTCAACAGCAGCAACACCGGGCATCTCTGCGAGATCGGCAGTGAACACTGCCCCACTTATCATATTGATGAGGTCACCCGGATCGAGGGACGGTCCAGGATCACTCATCAGCCACCTCACAGCAACGAAGTCCATACCACAACCGACTGGCTGCCAGACTCTTTTTGCCGGATCGGTTTCACCGCCGGTGCCTCTACTCCCAATCAGGTCGTTGGAGAGGTAATTACTCAAGTCCTATCGCTCAAGGGTGTTGAAGTGGGGGAGTTGATCCCAGCCCTCAAGGCTTAGGTCATAGACTCCCGTTAGACAACACTGACTCGACCACTTCACGCAACTGCTCTGGTACAAAGGGTTTCCTGAGCACCTTGCTGATCCCATGAGCCTTGGCATCCTGATCAGTCAGCTGATGACCAGTGCCTGTAACCAGAATGACAGGGATGGTGGGACGGATCTCTCGAACCCGCTCTGTCAGACATAGACCGTCACTTCCAGGCATTACCAAATCGGTGATCAACAGGTCGAAAGTGCCATCGCTGGTGAACAGGTCAAGCGCTTCCTCTGAACTGAAAACTCCGACTGGTTGATAACCCGCACGCGAAAGGATTCTGACGATCAGATGAACCAGATCCTGTTCATCATCAACAATGAGTATCCTATTGTGATGAGACTTTTCTCCACCTGGATTATCCATAGTTGATCACCCTCACAACAACACGACATCCATAACACAAAACAAACAATTAAATGCTAGCCACAATCACAACTCTATAAAAGAGAAGTTCCCTTTTCTAACTTATACGTGACCTCCGGCAGTTATATTACGAAAAACTTCAGATGATCGGCAAATGAAAACTGAATGGGTGTCCTTATTCATGTAGCCAGACGAGGCTTCCGACTTTGGCTCCCGATTTGTTTTCAGCACTCCCCAGAAAGATCGAGAGTTCAAGACGGTCGAAGCCACCAATCACTGCACAACGTTGCCCAGCTGACACATCCGAATAAGTGCGCTTAAACGGCCATTCGGAGCCATCCTCCAAAACCGCCACCACACGCTCCGTATCCAGAGAGGATACCAGTGAAGATATAAAATTGGTGATGAGATTTCCGAAACGATCGATGTATATCACCATTCCTTCCATTCCATCGGGAGAAACTTTTGGCTGGGGGAGAACAAGATGAACCGGATCCTGGAGGGCAGGGCCAAATTCATCGATCCTCCGGCCAAGGGCAAGGTGAGCAGCAGTTGGCGCAAAGACATCTCGTCCATGGAATGTGAGTGAAATCCGTGGAAGCATGAGTTCCGGATTTTCAATGGAATGGATCTGTGCGTTTTCGAAAACCGGAGTCAGGACTCCATTGTCCGGTCCGACAAAATAACGTTCATTGGCCTTCACCACCAAACCCCGGCGATTTGAACCAACCCCTGGATCCACCACGACAATATGAATGCTCCCTTCGGGAAAGAAGCGAAAGGAGCTGTCCAGTAACAGACTGGCTGACAGAATATCCTGGGCGGGAACTTTGTGGCTGATGTCAATAACCGTCGCATCCGGAGCGATTCCGGCGATCACACCTTTCATCACCCCCACGAAGCCATCGCGAGTACCAAAATCCGTAAGGAGAGAGATCACACGCCGTGGATCAGACATGTACTTCTTCCAGGACCAATGAGCCTTTTTCAGGGTCAAAACGCAGAGCGAGACGTCCCTGAAGCACCGCCATCAGTTTTTCACCCGCCATCTCACCCCGCCACCCCTTAAGAATCGACAGGCCATTGGTCCGGTTTTGACGGAATCCGGCGAGCAACTCTCTCAAGTCATGACTGGTGGCGAGCATTGAAGGAGCGATTCGGGCCTGTTCGGCCTGAATTTGAACCACCGCGCTCAAAAGTTTGAAAAGGCCATCATCCTCTTCATCCAAATGTGGCTTGGATGAGGGCGGGAGTTCGACTGGATCCACCTCGGCACGGTCAATTCCCTGGCGAACCGCGCGAAGAATCTCGTTTCCGCAACGATTAACCTCGTTCGCATGGAGTCCACGTTGACGCCTGAGTTCATCGAGAGTCGAAGGAGCACTGCGAGCGATCGAGAGTAGAACATGGTCTGGAACCACCCGGTTGGGCGGGTGGTTCCGTGACCTGGCCTCAAGATCCCGCCAATGAGCCAGGGCACGGAGCACTGAAAGGCTGCGCGAATCCAGGCTGTTTCGCCCCTTGATCCGAAGGAAACATTTTTCGGGGGGATGTTTCCTGAAAGTCTCCGGATCACTCAGGTGGGAACACTCCTCATACACCCAGCGCTCCCTTCCCGCAGCCTTGAGACGTTTGGCCAAGGCCTCCCGCAAATCGACCAGGTGAGCCACATCGGCCTCGGCATAACGAAGCTGCTCAGGGTGGAGAGGACGGCGCGACCAATCAGAGAAAGTCTCACCTTTGGGAACTTTCCGTCCCAAAAGCTGGAAAACCAGACGTCCATAACCACATTGGGAACCGAATCCCAGCAAAGAAGCGACAATCTGGGTATCGAATATCGGGCTGGGAAGCCGTCCGGATTCCTGGAGGATCAACTCCATGTCCTGACTACCGGAATGCACGACCTTTTCAGTGTCCTGCTCATGAAGGATTTCCCACAGTGGATCAAGACTCTTGATTGTCTGGCAGTCAATCACAGCGATTTCCCCATCCGCCCAGACCTGGAACACCTCCAGACGGGGATAATAGGTTCGTTCACGAACAAACTCCGTGTCGAACGCCAACATGGGGGTTCCGTGATGCCGCGAACAGAAATCCTGGAGCAGGCCAGGATCATCGATGAACATAAGTTACCCGTTGCGTTAAAAATCAGAGACAATACTCAAGCATAAGCGGGTGCCACACCCTCTGCCTGAAAAAGCATCTCACGAACTTGATCCGCGGTCCGCGCGGAGGTACGGCAGCCATGGACATACATGGCGACCGCTTCCTGGGTCACAAAAGGTGACCGGACATCAAAATCTGCAATGTTTTCACCCAAGGTCTTTCCAGTCGCTGTAATGCAATCCAGGTCCAGCAGGCCTGGCTTCCCGCGGGCAATGGAGCCCAGGATCGAATGGATACCACCCGCATGGTGGACATCCTGAATATGATAAATTTTCCCTTCCGGTGTCGCGCTCGGGGCCACCTTGCAGATGTTGGGAGTCTTGATTGAGAGTTCATTGATTCTCCCCATGTCATATTCGATACCCGCTTCACGAGCGATGGCAAGAATATGCAGGAGTGTGTTGGTAGAGCCTCCCATGGCCATATCGAGGATCATGGCATTGTCAAAAGCAGCGGGGGTGCAGATATCTCTCGCTTTAATGTCCTTATCAAGGAGGACCATGATCTGTTCGGCGGCACGCTGATAGAGCCGGAGTCTCTCATCACTGGTGGCCAGAATCGTTCCATTCCCCGGCAGAGCCAATCCCAGAGCTTCGTTCAGGCAGTTCATGGAGTTCGCGGTGAACATTCCCGAGCAGGACCCACAAGTCGGACAGGCATTGGATTCGATGCCAAACAGCTCCTCATCCGTCACACCCCCCACTTCCTTTTGGCCAACCGCATAGAAAACATCGATGAGATCCACTTTGCGCCTTGGGTTTCCATCGGGTAAGGGAAGCTCCTTTTCCCGTCCTGCCGCGCGGTCATCCACCTCGCCGGCCTCCATGGGACCTCCCGATACAAATAAAGTGGGCAGATTGCAGCGCATCGCCCCCATCATCATGCCGGGCACGATTTTATCGCAGTTGGGAATGCAGATCATCGCATCGAAGCAATGAGCATGGATCATGCTTTCCACACAGTCCGCGATCAGTTCACGCGAGGGAAGCGAGTACTTCATCCCTGTGTGGCCCATGGCGATCCCATCATCCACGCCGATGGTGTTGAACACAAAGGGCACCCCACCCGCATTGCGGACAGCTCGCTTCACGAACTCACCCACCGCATTGAGATGGACATGACCGGGGATGATATCCACGTAGGAATTGGCAATCGCAATGAAAGGCTTCTCCCAATCCGATTCACGAACCCCAGTGGCACGCAGCAGACTGCGGTGCGGAGCTCTTTCCACACCCCTCTTGATCGTATCCGAACGCATATCCGGTCCTCCCTGCTTGAATGGTCTAGTATGCGACTTTCCTGTACTTTGGGGAAGGTATGGAGCTGTCCTCATCCACCCAGTACCACACATCGACACGGTTTGTTTCTCTTATCGCCCACCATGCTGGAGTCGACTCAGGATATTCTTTCAACTCGGTGAGAATCTCTCTTTTACTGGTACCAGCCACCAGGACAAGAAGACGGTCAAATTTTGAAAGCAGCTGTGAGGTAACCGAAACCCGGTCAGGCGGCGAAGGCCGTTTGATCGGAATTGCCCAGCACCCATGTCTTTTTTGGGCGTCCTCCACGTTGAACAAGGATGCGGTATGACCATCCGTTCCAAGTCCGAGTAAACCGAGTGGAAAGCAGCCGCCTTTATCAAGAAATCCTTGAATTTGATCATGGTAATCCCGAGCCGCCTGATCCAAGGGGAGCTGGGTTCTCACGGCAAAAAGCCTCTCGTCTGGGATCCCCAGGGAGGAAAGGAGTCGCTGAGTGTTGCCATAATTGCTTTCAGGAGAATCGCTTGAGACCATTCTCTCATCGCTCCACAGGAGATGAAGAGCCGGCGAGATGGTGACATGTTGTTCCGCGAGTCGGTTATAGATCTCCATTGGAGTTTTTCCTCCGGAGAGCAAGAGGGCATAGGGGGAGTCATAGCTGAGCTGAAAGTGCCGGGACAATAAGTCGACCGCAGCTTGGGTCAGTTCCTCAAACGAGGGGTATTGAGTGTAGTGGATACTCACAGGGTCTCCTCTGAGATGCGTGGGTGAGTGTTGGACTCAATCCTGGTGCCATTCCAATCCATAGCGAACCGCCAATGCGCTAGCCCGCGAGGGTGTATTTGTCCCGAAGGCATACAGGTCTGGTTCGATCCTTTCTTTTTCGATCTGGTGAAGCATCGGAGTGAAAATATCCCATGCGGCAGCGAGCTCATCGGAACGAATGAAGAGGCTTTCATCTCCCTCCAACACATCTAACAACAGGCACTCATAGGCATCGGGGATCTCCGCATCAAACACGGCACCATACCGAAGGTTCAAGTCACTTTTCCCCAGGCGCATCTCCAGACCCGGTGTCTTGTTCATGATCTCAAAAGTGATTGCTTCATCGGGCTGAACACGAATGACCAGCTGATTCGGGCTAAGCGGACAACCCTGGTTACTGTACAGGTTTGCAGGCACCTCACGGAACTGAATACGGATCTCGGTCATACGGGCATTGAGCCCTTTCCCGGCCTGAATCAGGAATGGAACCCCCGCCCAACGGCGGTTGGCAATATGAAGCACCGCGGCCGCATAGGTGGGAGTTTGTGAATCCGCTGGAATCGATTCCTCTTCACGGTAACCGGGGCGTTGAATCCCTTTCCACAGCCCAGGCCCATATTGCCCCAGGACCAGATCCTCGATCTTCACCGGTGAGATACATCGCAATAGTTTGACTTTTTCATCACGGATATCTCTTGAATGGAGACTCACCGGTTGCTCCATGGCAATCAGGGCCAGGATCTGCAACAGGTGATTTTGCATGACATCACGAATGATGCCATATTCATCGAAATAGCCACCCCGGCCCTCAACTCCCAAATCCTCTTTCCAGGAGATCTGTACATTGTCGACATGGGCCCGGTTCCAGATTGGATCGAAAATAAGATTGGCAAAACGTAATACGAGAAGATTCTGGATGACTTCTTTCCCAAGGTAGTGGTCAATACGG
>CAYZUX010000053.1:0-28090 GCA_964481775.1 uncultured bacterium
GCAACTGAACGACCGACATGCAAATCACCTAAGCAAGTGAGGTGATTTGCATGAATCAAACGAACGAACTG
The DNA here is from genome assembly GCA_964481775.1 of uncultured bacterium. Taxonomy (GTDB): domain Bacteria; phylum Hinthialibacterota; class Hinthialibacteria; order OLB16; family OLB16; genus OLB16. Next base: position 72 of record CAYZUX010000053.1, read on the forward strand.
AAAACAAGCGTCCTCCAAGAGAGGACCAACCGGGCACGGCAGGTAATCGACCAGGCTGTCGAACAACTGGCCACTGACCTGGAGCATGGCCAGAGTGAGACCTTGAAACGCTACCTGGCCTGCATGGGAAGGTTTCATCGCTATAGCGCAGGCAACATCCTCCTGATCTGGAGTCAAAAACCGGAAGCATCCCATGTCGCTGGTTTCCACGCCTGGAAAGCATTGGGCCGCCAGGTACGCAAGGGTGAGAAGGGCATCATGATCCTCGCACCTATGGTCAGGAGGGTCACCGCCGACGATGACGACAACAACAAGAACCAGCGGTTCTTTGGCTTCAAGACTACCCATGTCTTCGACATGAGCCAAACCGATGGTAAGGATCTCCCGGGGTTTGCCAGAGACCAGGGAGACCCACAGGAGCACCTGAAACGGCTGAAACAAGCCTTGGCTAAAGCTAAGATCACAGTCGGGTATTCACCACGTCTTGGACAGGCAGAGGGCCTTTCAACTGGTGGCCTGATTATGGTTAAGGAGGGCCTTCGACAGGCCGAGGAATTCTCTGTCCTGGTTCACGAGTGGGCTCATGAGATCCTTCACCAGGGTAAGGACCTGAAAGGCATCACGAAGACAGTCCTGGAGACCGAAGCAGAGGCTGTGGCTTTCGTTGTCTGTAATGCTATCGGCCTGGATACCAACACCGCCTCTAGTGACTACATCCAACTCTACAGTGGCAACAAAGAGACACTCATGGAATCCTTGGAGCGGATCAAGCGAACAGCGGAGGAGATCCTCCGGGAGGTGGCGATCAGCCCCTCCCAGGGGCCTGTTCCCTGCCTGAATTGACGCACTTCTGTCGTGACTACACGGACGAACGGACGGACGAAACAATAAATTGGGCTTCTTCACGCCTAAAAGTTTATTGAGGGGATTCGCTCATTCGCGAACCCCTTCATAAACTATACCCCCTACGGGGTCGGCTAAAGCCTTGTTGATTACAACGACGACGAAAAGAGTGGCTCCTTCGGAGCACCATCAATCGATGTGACCATGTCCAATCCTGAGCCTCATCTGGTTTCATCGAATGGGTCTTGAATCTTGTTTTCCTTCCGGGGACTTTTTTTCTGAGTTTCCCCTCCACATGAGGGAAACTCAATAAGAAGTCCCTCGGAGGAAAAGAAAATGAACATAAGACCCATACGAAGAACCAGATTTAGAACCAATCTGACCGGATTGGACCCGGTCACCGCATATGTGATGAAAGACCGGCTCGGCAGAGAGGAGATTGAACGCCTCGCCGAGTGGGCGGAACAGCCAGAACTGGCTGATCCGCTCATCGCTTTCCTACCGGAAAGAAACTGGAAACTGTCTCAGGAAGAGCGCTTCCTGAGCCGGATGCACGAGATGCTTCGCGAGAAAGAAGTCCTCCAGCAGATCCGGGAGATGACCTACCGAGGAGGTGGCCAGATGACACTGGCCCTGTGGGTGGCCTGACGGGGGCCAACCCCGTTTTTTCTTTTGACTTGTCTCCCGGCTTTCGCCGGAGACAGGCTGCCACATAAGTGTGGCTGTTATGACATTTGTGATGAGTGTTGGAAGATGCTTCGCGAAGAATATACGGAAATGCTAAGACGAAATACTCTGGGGCTGGGCCCCAGTTGATTTGATAGATCCACCCCTACCGGGGTGGAGTGGGGTATACCCCATGGTGGTGAAGGTTTGATATGAACCGGGGACAATGACTGTCTGGTTTGCGGAGAGAGAAAGATGTATCTGAGGTGTCCTGACGGACGACGAGACGGACGAACGAATACGAATGAGTGCTGGGACTTCGTCCCAGTTATTTGATAAAGCCGCCCCTGAAGGGGCGGCACGGGGATGAACGACGACGGGAATGAGACCCTGGGGCTTCGCCCCAGATATCTGATAGACCCGCCCCTTCGGGGCGGGAAGGGACGGAACGCGACGACGGACGACGGTTTGAGTGGTTTCACGATCGAAACGACCGAAAGTGCCGGAAATACCGGGGAAATGTTCCATTTATAATAGTAGAGAGAGATAGAACGGGATATGGAAATGGAAATGGGACACGCCCAATTCGGTGATAATTGTAGGTAACAATCCATCAACTTTTGTTTTCTGTCCTCCACCTTGAACAGGTTCTACATCGAATTTGTCATTTGAGATTGTGGCAAGAATTGGGATCACATTTGGGGATGGAATTGGACACTCATTTATCGCAACCCATACGCTTTTCTTTTCCGTCGAGTTCCTCACACAAAATGCCAAACCAAACTGAACGCTCCGATGAGCACTGGTTGGACCGCATCTGGGATGCCTATCTGATGCGGAAATCCGACGAGAAGGAGGAGAATACGAAAAGCGAATAACCGTTACGAAAAACGGTGGTGGTGTGTGACTCCGTCAGACTCGGCTCTATGCGGTTCCATTGGCCAAGCTAGTTGACGGAGCGAAAGTGCGAGAAAAAGCCGGAAGTTTTATATAGGGGTACCCATTTCCAAAGAGATATGATCTCTCCCTCGATGTCCAGGTTCAGTTCCGTCGTGATTTCTTTAGACAAATCTCTCAACAACTTTGTGTGCATGTCCGAAGGCGATACTCAGGTATCACTGGGGAGTAAACAATTTTTGAGGGAATCCCGGCCTGGGCGTCTTCTTTCTAATGTCAACTCCCCAGCAAAATGGTGCCGGTGCAGTTTCAAGCGAAGATCCACACAATTTCATGCGATTCCAATTGCCTGCCTCTGTGGCGGCTCAATTCATAAAAAGAAGGAGGTGAATACCAACTAAAATGGCATCCAACACACTACCATCGAGTGGGAAAATCGACATCCATCATTTCGTAAGGCGCGCACGGGTCAAACAGGAGACTCTTCTGCAAGATCCGCTGATCTCTGAAAAGAACAAGCAATTAATCACCCAGTTTCTGCGTGATTGCGAACTGGGGAAGACCATCCACCAAGGTCAGAAAAAGAAGATCGGCAAGGCCAGGATTGTGAAGTATCTGGAGACATTGAAACAGTTGGCAATCTGGTTCAATGTCGATTTCGATCAAGTGACCCAGGTCCAGATGGAGGAATTCATTCTGGGGCTTGAGAATAATCAGTACACGCGCAGGAATGGCAGCCCATACACAGAGTCGGTCAAACGTGACTACAAGGTCTGCCTTAGAAAGTACTACAAATGGCTGCTGGGAGACAATGAAACCTATCCACCGATTGTACGTTGGCTGGATACACGTGATGTCATTCCGGAAATCCCTTGTCTCCTGCGTAGCGAAATCGAGCGAATGAGTGAGCACGCCAGGAACCCTATGGAGCGGGCGGTCATCTGGGTTCTTTTCGATTCAGGAGCGCGTGCCGAGGAGTTCCTAAATGTCCGCTACCGACACTTGGAGGAAACGGAGAGCGAAGACAAGCAAACCATCTATCGAATCCGAATCGAATTTTCCAAAACCAAGCCACGAACTCTCCTTTTACCAGTGGCCTCGCCTTATCTTCGCCGGCATATCGAGACGCAAGGTCAATGCGGTCAGGATGAACAGGTCTTCCCGCTTCCCTACTCGCGGCTGCGGAACATTTTTCGGCGTGTTGGCATGAAAGGTTTAGGGCGAAGAGTCCATCCCCATTTATTGCGTCACAGCAGCGCCACCTACTACGCACCACTCCTGTCCCGCGCGGCGTTCTGTTACCGGTATGGTTGGAGTTACCGTTCCAACATGGCGGACCGCTACATCGACCGGGAAGCTTTGAACGACCAGGAAAGTGTCCGGGCGGTCACGACCCGGACCACTGAAACAGTCCAACGGGAGAACACCCGTCTGCAGGAAGACATGACAGCCTTGCGTGATCGGCTCAACCAAATGGATGCACTGATGGGATTGTTGACTGCTGACCCACATATCGCTCAGGCTCTTGCCCAAAAGGTCCGTCAGATGGGAGAGGGAGAGAAACTAAGGAACCTGCATGTTCAACGAGAGCGCTCGAACGTCGTGGGCCTTTCGGATTAGCACTGTGCAACGGCCTCAGCTCCATCTTTTCAGACCTTCTATGGCGCTGATCTATTTCGTTGCGGGCTCGTTGCCATCCTCCACGACTCGTATGTCCTTCGGCCTTGGCTCCAATCACCCCCCTGAAATTCTAAGATAACAGGTCCACCCGAAAAGGAGGTTTTTGTCTGTCCAGCACTGGAAGGGAGATAGTAGACCCATCCAAGCGTTGCCCCAACCGGTGTATCGGTCGTCACTTCCTCAACTCGTGGCCAACGGTCTCCACGGCGAAGACGTCCTATTCCCGGTTGAATCTCGACGCGGAGAATTTTCCGCCGCTGGCCGGCGTCATGAAGCCCGTAATAGACGCTCTGTTCCGTCTTCTCGTTGTAGAGACTCATCCATGTCTCGTGCAGTTGTCCGCCTGGTTGTGCCGGGAACAGGTACTCTGGGAAGGGGGTGCCGAGGTCATAGGGCATCCTTGCATTCCAGAATAGACTTGAATCTGTGTCGCCGTCCCCCCAGGGGATATGGACATGTGTGTCAAGGCGTTCACCAAGCCCCCTTAGCCCTCCTAAAAGTGGGTACCATACCTCTTGCAATTCAAGCCCGGAGCCATTTGAGACCTCAATCTCAAATGTGGCTGACTTATTTCGCAGGGCGATGCTCATTGTTACTGAAAGCGGAAATAGGGCGCCTTCAGCATTCCGGAGAGGAGCCGCCCAGAAAAGCCGAAGAGATCCCGGCAACTCAGACGCCCGAGTGAGGACCTGGGAATTTCCCATGAAGTAATTTGCTTGAGTTCCGGGATCATCCAGAGTCGCAGGAATCGGAAGGCAAAGCCGAAAGCTGTCCGCGAGACGGGGATCGGTGATCAGTTCCAAAGTATCGGACTTATCAGTGATCCGAAGTATCGACCCATTTTCCTTGTTTACCAATATGCGGAGATTCTCGTTTTCCACCTTATACAGGGTCTCAGATTCGAACTCGGGTAGAGATGGTTTGGGAAGTGGGGGCGGGGGATCCGCAAATCTGAAGCCATCGACACTAAACATGGAGAACACCTCTTTAGTCGAGTCATCTACAGCTTCCAGGTAAACGGTTTCCCCCAGGTGGCCGTTTCCTCTTAGGAAAGCTGTTGTGAAAGCGAGCGAGTTTGGCGCGAGGACTCGGTCTATCTCCTTTCCATCAGCTCCTCGCAATAGAACGTAATTCCTAGGCCTATCCGAGCCAGGCTGATGAGACCAGCCTGCTATCAGGAACCGGATCACCTCCTGCTCCAAAACAAAAGGATCGGATCGCAGAGATCCAGCTCCTTGCTCTCCGTTGGCACCACTCCAAGCGTAGAACCGCCCCTCGTACCCCTGGTATGCACCTTGGAAAACGTCTGTCCGAAGAGTCCAGTTAACGTCCGTAGTCCAACCTTTGAAGGCTCCACTTTCATAACCAGGGTTTGGAATCTGAGCAAGGCTGGTTATCGCAAGAGCAGGCAAAACCACAAAACAATAAATGTTGTAGTCAACCCTCATCTATTCAACTCCTTTGAAGGCCAGCGATGCTATTCCTCAACTACAATCGCAATCCGTTCACCGGGCAGTGCGAGGGTCAATGGTAAAGGTTCTACACGTGGTTGTTTGCCTGGCACATACACCTGTGCCTGCTTTCCACCATTACCCGGGAATCCTTGTAGCACCGCTGTCCTGGGTTCCATCTCGTAGTTCACCAAAACTACAGCCTTCTTTTCCGTAGTTGGGTTCCTGTGCACACCGTACCCAACTCCGGGGTCCGCCGAAAGCGTGACTCCTTCCTGATCCAGGTACACGCCCAGGAAGATTGTGTCCTTTAGCTCTTCCCAGATGGTAAGGACTTGACGGATGTATTCCGCGATCTGTTCGTATCCCGGGCTTCCAATCGATCTTGTGTAGCTCCCCGGCCCTACAAGAAGCTGATATCCATACCTGACACAATTGTTGACGACCGTGTAGTCATATGGCTGGGTAACAGAAAGAGTGTTGGTCCACTCCGGAAACGCAGTCTTCACCATGTGGAAGCACTCCTCCATGGGTCCCCAATGCCAGGTTGCTCCCGCTGAGAACTTCATGGCCCAATCCCAATAGGTCTCGAATGAAAACTGGAGATCTGGGTTGACCGATCGGCAAGCTGAGACAAGCTCCTCGACTGCTTCGGCAAGATACTGAGTCTCAGCCACATCGGGTGCCACTTGAAGATCCGGATTGAAGTTGAGACCAGCCGGATGGAATTTGTCGATATGAAGTCCATCAGCCCCAATCTCAGCGAGCTTGACCATCTGGTTAGTGATGATCTTCCGGTATTCTGGGAATCCGGGACTGGCATGTCCAAGTTGACGTATTGTCCATCCTAATCGAGCCGTAACGGTTCCCATTCCGAAGCCACCCGTCCCAAAGTTGCCATGAATGTCCTTAAGCTGATAGCGAGAGAGCTCCTCTTTATACCATCTGGTGTTCACATCGACTGGCGAGATGTTCACGAAGAAGGTCACCTTGACCCCCATCCTGTGACATTCATCGAGGGCTGCTTTAAGATCCTCCCAGGTGCCCAACCGGGGATCCGGAGTGTAGTAGGGGTACCATCCGTCATGCCCCCCGATCTGCCAACCGCTGACCATGATCGCTTTCATGCCGTATTTAAGACCATCACTGGCGTACTGAGGGATATCCTCAAACCGCATACTTATGTTTCCTTCAGGCAGGAGGAACATAACGTCCTGGTACGCGGGCAGCTGGCGGAACCAGTGCTGTTTTGGATCAGCAATCCCAAACTGAGATTGGAACCACATACGGTAAAGACCACACGCCTGGTGCCAGTCTCCTTTGTGGAATTTAAGAATGACTGGAGGTCCCTTAAAGGATTCTCCAGGTTTCGAGTAGGGGTAATGCCTCCAAGTAAAGTATCCTATGCTTTTTCCTGATGTAACTTCCGAAGCGGATGTGTCTCGTTCAACGCAAATCGTCTTCCAACGTGTCGCTGGATCGTGGTTGCCAAAGTAAATCCCTCTTTTTGACCGTCTTGAAGAGATATCGATCCATGGCATCCCAATCCAGATGGGATAGTTGCCCTGATAATCAGCCGGTAATGGAATCTCGGGAGGTCTTTGAATATATCCGTCGGGATAATTGAGCACCCAATCGTGTGGTTCCGCCGCAGGTTCACAACTATCATCGATCAGGATACCGCCTAAAATCGGATACCGGACTTCCGCAACTCGGAATTGCGATTCATTTAGGGCTTCGAGTTGAAATACCAATATACCTTGTTTCAGGGTGACACTCAGTTGTACCGAGATCTCATGAAATTCACCGGAAGTGTCCACAACAGGACCATTCCAGTGCAACAGTGTCCCATCGGGTAAGGATTCTGTTCTGGAGAGGTCTTGATCGCATCCGATGATTTTTCTTTTGCCCTTCTCTTTCGGAAGCAGACCTATCTCCCAATTGGTGCCCTGCTTCCTAATGGAGTTCAGGGAGATCCCAGTAGAGGAGTCTGTGATTCTCTTGATCCCTCCTGTTTTCGGGTCAATTTCAATCCGGAGATTGTTATCCTGGATTTTGAGAGAAGTATTATGCATTGGAGCTCCGCACTCAGAAGTGACCTCCATTATCTGAACTGCACCCCCAGATGAAGAATCCAAATTATGGGGAGTAATAACAGTTCCCTTTTCTATAGAAGGTTGGCGGTTTAAGAAACTACCCAGTTGTTGATTTGTAACGCCTTCGATGAGACTCGATTTGCCCCCATTTGTCGGGCGGTTGACGGCCTCGGGCGAAGTAGCCATAGATTGAAGAAATGCTATCAGCAGAACGAAACCGCTCAAATATGGTGATATCATATGGTCCGATTTTCTCTACTCGTTGGTCTGTGGCAACTCATACACCTATTGTTCCACTATAAACGCTAAACCTTGACTGGGTAGCTTGATATCGGTTGGAAGCGTTATATCATGCGGCTGTTCGAAAGGGAGATAGACTTGGAAGTGGGAACCCGTCTTACCGCTTATCTCTTGTACCCTGATATCTTGAGAACTGACACTTGTTAGGACGACCCCAATCTTTCCTGTTTCTCGATCCCGCCAGACGGAAAGACCGGACTCTCCTGAAGAGCGACCTATGACTACCGTCTCTTTTTCAAGGCGTTCTCCCAAGAAGATCATATTTGAACACATATCCTGAAGTCGTTTTACTTCTTTGATATACCGGCTCATGTGTTTCCACGATGTTAACCCGATGGACCGTGTGTAATTGTTAGGACCAAGAAGGATTACCTGACCTTCCCGTACAGCATTGTTTACTCCCATGTAATCATAAGGTTGGGTGATTGAGACCGTTTCAGCGAGCTCGGGAAAGACATCCTTCACTATCGTCATATAGCCACCCCACCATACCGCATTTGCATATTGAAGGAGCCTATCCCAGTTGCATTCGAAGGACATAGCGAAGGAAGGATTCAGCTTTTTACACTCGTTTATAATACGATCCGTGAGCTGGATCGCCCCTTCCCAAGGAGAGACATCAGGAGAGGCGGTGCAGAGCGGATTGAAATTCATAGAGCTCGGAAACATTTTATCGATATGTAAACCGTCAGCACCGATTTCCACCAGCTTCAGGAATTGCCCTATTAGGAGGTCCTGATACTCTTTAAAATGGGGATCAATTTTTGTCATGAGAGGAGTTGTGTAGCCCATTCGCGCCGCAAGCGTTCCCATTCCAAACCCACCAATGGCATACGGGAATCCACCTCGATTGCATTCAACCATATTATACAAGGACTGGTTGTATACCTTTGAGTCCATCATGACTGTTTGGTAATTCGCGAAAAAATAGACTTTTACGCCTAGATCATGACATGCCGCAATTCCGGCTTTCAGATCTTCATAATCTCCGAGGCGAGGATCCGGCGTGTAGTAAGGGTAACCGTTATCATGTCCACCACGGTGCCACCCGCTGATCATCACGGATGTCACGCCATAATCGCGAGCTTCTCGGGCCCATTGCGGGATATCATGGAATGTGTAATTGATGTTACCTTCGGGCAGGAGAAACATCGTGTCCTGGAAGAAGCTCTCGCGACGAATCCAGTCGCGGTCAGGATTCATCAGGCCGAAGGTTTTATTAAACCAATCCCGGTAGATCCTACCAGCTTCGCGCCAACCTCCGGAATGAAACCTGATGAAAGAAGGTGGTCCATCAAATCTGCTAGATGGTTCGACGTGGGGACAGTAGTTGATACTCGCTAGAATGTCCTTTTGGTTTCCTTCAGTAGTTTCGGTAAAGGAGTAAACTTTTAATCGTGCTACAGGATCGTGCGAGGCCAAGTACATCGAACGATTGGCTCCCGGAATGGTAATATCCGCAAACGACATACACAATTGGCCTGGGTAAGAAAACTCATTCACACCAAACGGAAAATCCAATTTGCGAACTGATGGAGTTGTGGTTGGTAGAAAAACACTCCCAGATCCATTTTTAGTTTGACCACCAGCTTCGGATAGGCCGGAGATTATTGGGTACCGGACTTCTGTTATGACGTGAGGAGATGCATTCTGTAATGCAAGCCGAAACTCAACACCATTCTCCGACAACCGGACCTTCATCGACGCAGAGATATCGAAATGATGCTCTTCAGTGGAAGCCAGAGGACACTGCCAGCTTATCTCTAGCTCTCCAGTGCTCGTGTCAACTGACCCTACCCTTTGCTGCTTCCCTGAAATGAGATGAAACTCCTCTCGGGTAGCATCTCTGACCACAAGCGAAAAACTGTTTGCTAAGTTGGCCGGAGGCTGAATCACATGCCCGCCATCCTTGTCTACTAGGAGTATCACGGAACCATTGGCAGGATCAAACTGGATCTGGCAGTTTGCGTTTTCCAGGTTGATAAGAGAAGTTGCGTGTCCGATCGTGAGATCGGATCTAGCAAAAATAACAACCAGAAGCCAGGCAAGAGTGTGGAGCAGAAAGGCCTGAACGAATTTGTGTATGATCTTAGATGCAGTTTGCCTTGTGGAGGCATACTTTATCAAAGCAGACACAATACACTCCTTTAATGGTAAAGAATAAAACACGTCTCGCTTGTTTTCACGAATCGGATGAATGTGGTAAGCAGTCGTGCGCTCCTATGTCAAAATCAGAGAGATCCGGGGCAACACGTCAATATTAGTTTCTATCGGTCCAGCCGATAGGTAGAGATTTGAATCCATTGGCTCTAGTTCTTGGTTTTCAGGGATTGTGTTGCTCTCGGAGACCTTCTTCCGGAGATACTTCAGAGATGAGAACTGCAGACTGCGGAGGAATTTCCAATTCACAGGGTACGCTGGCATTTTGTGGTTCTCCTTGGGGTCGAAGGATTTGTAGTTTCTGAACCTTTGGATTTATGAAGCCTTTGAAAACTCGAGCTATGGCCTCGTTCGAATCGTTAACAAGTACACAAGTCTTGAGTCCGCTTATATTAGATTCAAAAGTACGCTCCTCAGTATCACGATCAATCATAACTTGATCTTTTCCCTTGAAAGCACCTGCAAGAAGTGTGTCCTTGAACCGAGTTCTGAGAGATTGAATATCACTCAGGTATTTGTGGGTTGCTCCATATTGCTGCTTATCGAGTTGTGCCAATTCGGATGTGACAAGTCGAATGATTCCCCCGAGTAGCAAGGCCTTGTGAATAGACTTTGTGGGATCATCCTTCCCTAATTTGACCCACGGGTTCCAAGATGGGCAAGCCAGCTTGAGGGCTGCCGGATCAGCTGTTTGAGGGCTGGAGCAATGGACAGTTGGAACAAGGCGATCAGCTGTCTTATCCACCGAAATCACAAAATCCTTGTTGCCCTCGCGTGCCGCCTGGATCATGTCATTCAGAGTATCAAGTCCTTTACCATACACAGAACGGTCTGCTGTCGTTCCTACCTCCTGGTTGAAATCAAGAGGTTGATCAGGAAAAAAGTTCTCAAGCAACAATCCATCAACACCGATCTCTGCCAAGTGCACGGTCTCTCCAATCAAACTCTCCCGGAATGGAGATACACTGGGATTGAGCCAAACCCGGCGTTCCCCGCTCGCGACACTTTCTGAAGTAGTTGTTCCTGAACTCCAGCCGAAAATCGACCGCGGTATCCCCCATCGGTCAAGGCATGTTGACCGATTGAGGTTTGAACGGAAGACAACAGACAGCTGCGAAACTGGCTGCAGGTTCACGTGAAGCATTACTCGAACGCCGAGTGAACGGCAATTAGCTAAGGCAGCCTTGAATTCCTCCTCCGATCCCAAGCAAGTATCCGGAAGCAAAGAAGGGATCCCGCGATTCTCAGCATCTGCACGCCACTCCCTCAGGAGAAGGCTGTGGATTCCCACTGCTTTGGCCTCTTCAGCAATCTTGAGAATCTCTGAGTATTTGTGAATACCTTTCTCCAGCACTGCTCCATCAAGCGACAGCCAATCTGTTGTTGATTGCTGGGGGTTCATTGTTTCCAGCCAAGATCGGTAGATTTCAGCAGCCTCTTGCCAACCGCCTTGTATAAAGCGGACGACAACAGGGGTCGATTCAAACCTAGTTCTGGGAGGTGAATATGGCATCTGCACAAAACTCATCAGGACTCCCGCTGGATTCCCTTCCAGTTCCTCCGGGCTTGGCCAATTCGTTGCCCGGTCTCCTCCCGCAACACCTCCCGAACCCACTCCAGGTTGCATCTCAAGATGGAGCACCTTATGCCGAAAGATCGGGTCATGTGCTGCGATATAGCATGATCTTTCAAGTTCTGGTGAATGAAGGATTGACCAACTCAAGGGCAAACGATCCGGATACGAATAGAACTGCTCTGGACCCTGAGGGCCGAGTCCGCTGAAGTTGTTAAAAAAAGTAAAAATTTCCGAACTTTCGACATTTCCTCCCACAGGCACTGTGAACTGAGTCCTTCGCAACTCATAATCGTTTGTTCCTAAACCCACTACACCTCCGAGAATAGGAAAATACACCTCACCGATCTCTTGCGGTGATTTGTTATCGATTACCAGATTAAATTTGATTTCTTCTCCACTCAGAGATATAAGCATCTGAGCTGAGCAGTCGTATACTTTTCCAAAAACACTCTTCAGTGGACCTTCCCAAGACAGTGTGACCTGAGAGCCATCCTGATTGAGGGATGAAAGGTTCTGGTCGGTTCCGCGGATATAGTTTGCCTCGGTGCTCAGGCTCGCATCTTCACCGCGTAGGGGGAGTGAAAACATAAAGCTTGCTGAAAGGCGGGGCTCACGTATTAGCTCAAGACCAGACTGCTTGTCCAAAACGCGAAGTATCGATCCATTCTTCCGGTCGATAACCACCTGGCATTTCTCATTCTCTAAGCTGGCAATCTGAGATTTATCGAACGACGGCAATTGTGGTAGTGGTTTCAGTTCTGGCATATCCACAGTTTTGACCTCGTCAATACAGAACATTGAGAATCCTTCTTCGTCGGCATCATCGACGGCTTCCAGATAGACTTTCTCACCTTGGTGTCCTCTCCCGCTTAGCCTGCACGGAACGAAGCTCAAACTATTGGGAGCGTAAGCCCGATCCAGTTCCTTTCCTCCAGCCAACCTGAGGATAACGTAGTTCCAGCGGGCCGGAGGTTGACCCCCTCGATTTGACCAACCCGCCATCAAAACCTCAACACCATCCCTATCCAATGTAAAAATATCCGATTTCAAAACGCCACAGGATTTCTCGCCCGTGGTCCCACTCCATGCAAACCACTTACCGCTATATCCCATGTACCATCCCCCGGTATTCGAGTCCGCTGACCAGTTTGGATCACCGGTCCACCCGGTGAGACCCCCTTCCTCAAAGCCACCGTTGATGATCTCGGACGAGCCAGACACTGATTGGAGAAATGCCATTAACAGAATGAAGCCTCGTAATTGTTGTGTTTTCATGATGCCCCTTTGTGTTCATTTATAGCTATTAGGTCTGAGCTCAACCTATTGTTCCATTACGAAAGCTATCCCTTGTCCTGGTAGTTTGACCACGGCAGGAAGAGAAGTTTCTCGAACCGTTTCGAAGGGGAGATGAACCTGGAACTGGGAATTCGTCTTATCGCCTATCTCGGCTATCTCAATTTCTCGAGGCGTGACACTGGTTAGCACGCAGCCGAGTTTCCCAGTCTCTCGATCTCGCCAGACGGAATGACCGAAGTCTCCCGAAGAGCTGCTTGTTACGACAGTTTCTCTTGCAAGGCGTTCCCCCAGGAAGACAGTGCTGGAACACAAATCCCGAATTCGTTTAACTTCCTTGATATACCGGCTCATTTGTTTCCAGGACGGTAACCCAATGGACCGTGTGTAATTGTTTGGGCCAAGCAGTATGACCTGACCCTCACGGACAGCATTGTTGACTCCCATGTAATCATAGGGTTGGGTAATGGAAACCGTTTCAGCTAGCTCAGGGAAGACATCCTTCACTATCGTCATGTTGCCACCCCACCACACGGCATTTCCATACTGGAGGACTCGGTCCCAATTGTTTTCAAAAGACATCGCAAAGGAAGGATTAATCCTCTTGCATTCTGTGTATATGCGATTAGTAATCTGCATGGCTCCTTCCCAAGGGGAGACATCCGGAGACATGGTGCAGCGTGGATTGAAGTTCATTGCACCGGGGAACATCTTGTCCACATGCAACCCATCCGCTCCGATTTCGACCAATCTCAGGAATTGCTTTAATATTAAGTCTTGATATTCTGGAAAAGAGGGATCTAACCAAGCCATGAGCGGAGTCGTATATGTCATTCGTGAGGCGAGGGTTCCCATGCCCCAACCATCCGTGAAGTAAGGAAAGCCGGATCGATTGCATTGGAGCAGATCGGAGAGTTTGTTTCTGAATAATTCCGAATCCATCATGGCTGGCTGATAGTTGACGAAGAAGTATACCTTCATACCGAGATCATGACACGCTTCAATTCCAGTCCTGAGTTCTTCGTAGTCTCCGAGGCGGGGATCTGGCTTGTAGTTGGGATAGCCATTATCATGGCCACCTTGATGCCACCCGCTGATCATCACAGATGTCACTCCATAGTCGCGTGCGTCTCGAGCCCATTGCGGGATATCTTTGAATGTATAATTGATGTTGCCTTCCGGGAGGAGAAACATAGTGTCTTGGAAGAAAGACTCTTGGCGAATCCAGTCATGATCAGGATTCTGTAAGCCAAAGGTTCCAGTGAACCACTCCCGGTAAATCTTGCCGGCTTCACGCCATCCGCCAGAATGAAACCGTAAAACCGTTGGTGGCCCCTCGAATGTCCCACCCGGTTGGACATGCGGGTAATAATTCACACTGGCTATGATATCTTTCGTTTCATCTTGCTCTTTTTCGGAGAAACAATATCCTTTATGTCTTGCTACTGTGTCATGCGAAGAGAAGTAGATTCCCCAGTTATTTCCAGGAAGCTCGATGTCCGCGAAAGACATGCACAAATAGCCAGGATAGCGAAGCTCGTAGTCACCGAAGGGAAATTCCAGATCTCTTCTCCACGGGCTAGGCATTGGTAGAACTACTCGAGGCGGGTCATTATTATCTTCTTTCTGGAGGCCACCTAAACCACTAATCACAGGATATCGCACTTCAGTTATTGTTAAAGGGGTTTCATTCTTAAGATTGAGGCCGAATTCAATCTCTCCCTCGGTCAAGTGAATCGTCATACAAACAGAGATATCGAAATGACGTTTTTCAGGACCGACCAGTGGCCTGTGCCATTGTATCTCTAGTTCTTCAGTGCTCACTTTGACAAACTCTGCTGTCTGCTGATTTCCTGAGATAGAGTGAATCTCCTCCCCGCTTGCATCCCGAACCAAAATCATAAAGCTGTTCGCTATACTGGATGGTGCGATGAGAGCGTGTCTGTTTTCCTTATCGAGGATGCTCTTCAATGATCCTTTGGCGTCATACTCGATTCGGTAATGCGAGTTTTCCAGTTCATATCCCGAATGAGTTTTTCCCATTGTAGGAACTGATTCAACGATCGCTAAGATCAGGAACCAGAAAAGACTTCTGAAAATGGGAGGTGAACAGAGTCGTGGGATCAGCCGGTTTGCATACAGAGAAAGGACACTGGCGGTGGTGTGTAACAACACGATTTACTCCTTTTGGTGGTATGGTCACAGCACGTTCTCGTACATAACCCGAACATGTTCTAAGTGCATCCTGACTGCGTCAACAGCTCCGTCCTCATTGCCTTCTCTATAGGCTTCCAGAATCGCCTCGTGTTCACGGGAGACAACAGCAACATCGATTGTTGAACCCAATTGGAGATAGAGCCGTGATTGGAGAAGCAGGGGATGCATATCCCGGTACATGCGAATGATAGCCTGATTTTCCCCACTCTCGACTAAGACCTCATGGAACCGGGTATCCCATTGGATATACTCTTTGTATATTGTGTAAGTTGCACCAAGTGGTAGCTCACGCAGCATTTGTACTGAGAGACAAAGAGATTCAATAATTCTTATGTCTTTCCTTGGAGCACCTATGGCTGCACAATGGGTTTCAAGGATCATCCGGGCATCAATCAAATCTAGAAAGAATTTCTTGTCAGGCATCTCCGCGACTCGGTAGCCGCATCTAGGCTTGGCGCTAACAAGACCTTCTGAGGAAAGCCGCGCCAGAGCTTCACGTACAGGCGAGCTGCTGACACCGAGCGTCTTGCAGATCTGGTCGATGGAGATCCTGGAACCTGCCGGCAGCGCCATATCCATGATCTGCTCCTTGATCGACTCGTAAACTTGTTGGGTAATCCCTTCGAAAAGGATTGGACTGATTGCCTTGATGGGTGGCATCTGGTCACTCATGAGGAGACTCCTTCAGAGAACCGGGCGTTTCTTTGAGGACGTAAAATGTGGTTGCATTTCGACCAAGAAGCGCTGCCTGGTCACTATCGTTGAGATCGCCAACCGATTCAAGGAAGGCTTGCAGGACCTCCTGGTAGGAGGCGGCTTTCAAGCACACAGGCCAATCACTTCCCCACATGAGACGGTCTGCTCCAAACTGGTCAAGTACAAACTGAATGTATGGGCGGAGCTGCGCTACGGACCAGGTTGCGTGGTCGGCCTCAGTGACTAATCCGGAGACCTTACAATGAATAGTTGGTATCTCCGCTATCTTCCGAATGTCACTCGCCCAGGATTCAAATTCCTGATTTACAATTGGAGGTTTTCCCATATGGTCAAGAACGAGCTTCAGGGTCGGGATCCGTTGGCTAAGTTGGGGGACAAACCGCAGATGCCTCGGAAAGACCACAAGATCAAATGGGATATCCATTCGCGCCAATTGCTTAAGTCCCTCAATCACGGGCTCACGGAGAATCCACGAATCATCAGGTTCCGATTCAATCTGATGTCTGATCCCAACGAATTTTTTCCAGCTCTGGAGGATTTCCAGTCTCTCTGTTAGCCGTTTGGACGTCAAGTCCGCCCAACAGATAACTCCTGCTATAAAGTCATACTGCTCGGCCCAAGTGAGCATCAAATCTGACTCTTCGTCAGAACTGTGTGCCTCGACAAGAATCGTCCCGGAGACATTATTTTCGTGAATCTCAGGAAGAATATCCTCTGGTAAATAATTCCTCCTAAGGATACTGGGCCCGGAGGGCATCCACTTGTACTGGAAGCGGTCCAGGTCCCAGAAGTGCTGATGACTGTCAATGATCCTCTGCTGATTTGTCTTCATTGAACCGTCGCCATTACGCCATTCATGAAGTAACGTCTTGGAGTAAAAGCGTCCTTCGTATATCCCGGTAGATTCGGGCCATGACAAGTGTGTCCACTCCATATGCAATAAATCGAACACCAATACTCGCATAAGCCTGAGCCTGTTCAGGCGTGACAGCGAAATTCCCCACGGCAATCCCCTTCGAATCAGCCAGACAGACAATCTCCTTCATCGCATTGAGAACACGGGGATCAGTGACTTGTCCGGGAATACCCATTGATTGGGATAAATCAAAGGGGCCGATGAAGACCGCGGATACATTCGGGGTGTCCAAGATCTCCTGGAGGTTGGAGATGCCGTCAATC
Source organism: uncultured bacterium (assembly GCA_964481775.1). GTDB lineage: Bacteria > Hinthialibacterota > Hinthialibacteria > OLB16 > OLB16 > OLB16. The sequence continues at coordinate 17,147 of CAYZUX010000053.1, forward strand.
CCTTCAATCTGAAGGATTAATGCAGTATTCTCGTTCGCGTCCCGGTAGTAATCCGGAAACTCATCCGCTGCGTTGTAACGACCACACCTTGTGAAAGGGCAGACTCCTCGTGAACCTTCGGGGTGGTATTTTGCAGCGCGCACCGCCAATTCGGCCTCCTCGCGCCTGGTCACATTCGGTACCATCACCGCCGAGGCTCCAAAGTCTAAAGCCTGTCCAATTCGCTGTTGCTCCAGATGGGGGACTCTATAGATAGAGGTTAGGCCTGATGTATCACACCCTCGAAGCATTTGGATTGAGGTATCCACTCCCAACATGCCATGCTCCCCGTCCACTATACCAAAATCGAAACCAGCATAACCTACAATCTCAGCGCACTCTGCAGCTGGTATCTGCAGAAATGTTCCCAAAAGCGTCTTGCCCTTCTTGAGTGACTCCTTGAAAGATGATGCAACCATAGTCAGGTCCTTTCTATAAGCATGTCTGTAAACGACGGCGGCTTCGGATGATTTCAAGTAATCTCGTGTAAGCGTTGAGGAAGGTGTTTTGAAATGATCGCACCGGCGGATAATCTGCAAATTCCTCTGGCTTCAGGGAACCCAAATGAAAAGCTTTCGTAAAATCAGATAAGTATTTCTCAAGCAGACGTATTTCCTCTTGAGAAAGGCGGGAATCAATCTTATTACACAAAGGTGGATTGGAGTCGATCAGAGTCTGCGCAATGTCGGACCCCATCGTCACGGCAAGGTCACCCCCGAGCAGTTCCGTGAAGTGGTGCGGTCCACGAACTGCTCCCCCCATCAGTTTGGGCTGGTAACCTCTCTCTTTGAAAATCCGATAAGCCTCCCGCGTCGACTCGCACCCCGCTTTTCGTACAAGGTTCAATGGAATTGGTTCCCCGAGTTCCTTGCACACATTTATCAGGTGCTCATCCAAAAGCCCAGCGATGAAGGTGATATAACATGTGGGAGGGGGACCGTCCCAACGCTTCAGTCCATGGTAATATGCTTCGGCCATGAAAACAGTCTGATCGACTGAAAAACTCAATGTTGCTATGGTGGGAAACCCCAATGAGGTCAGATCGGTCATAGCGATAGCTCCTGCAGGTGTTGCAGGAACTTTCACGATGATGTTCTCATCCAGCTCGCGATACTTTTGTGCCGCTGCGATGATGGCACCCGGGTCTGTATTCTGAAAAGGATTTCCCTGGATGGCTGTGTACCCATGCTTACCCCCGGAACTCCGATACAACGCCACGAGCTTTTCGGAGAGGTTTTTTACAGTAATCATGTAGAACTGGTCGGCTACCTCGTCGTCATCGTTCGACGCTGCGATCAGGTCATCCAGAACGCTTTCCAGCTCCATGACTTCACCCAGGAGTTTTGGTGGGTAGGTCGGGTTCGTGGTGGCCCCCACTGCTCCCCATGAGATGGCGAGCTCAACTTGTTCAGGAGTGGCGTTGTTGATCCAAAACTCAGTCGGGGTTTGCGTCTGGACCGCTCGAAAATATCCAATAGTGCCAACACACTGAACTTGGTCTGTGTCACTTAATCCCATATCCACATTCGGACCCTCCTGAGACAGGAATGATTGCTCCGGTAATGAAGGATGCTTCCGAAGATGCCAGAAAAAGAACCACTGAAGTAATCTCACTGGGACTTGCCGTATAACCCAGATGGTTGATCTTCTTTCTATACTCGATGATCTCTTCTGGGTTGGATGAGGCCGCGATCATCTGGTCCACGGACTCGGTAAGGACGCTAGAAGGGCAAACCGCGTTACACCGGATACCCTCCTTCCCGTAATCAATAGCCATAGCCTTGGTAAGGGCATTTAATCCGCCTTTGGATGCAGAGTAAGCGGCATGATTAGACTCTCCAGTAACTCCAGACATGGAAGATATGTTGATGATGGTTCCCTTAGATTGCTTCAGGTAAGGGTAAGCGTATTTGGAGCACAAGAACGGAGCCCGGATGTTCACGGAAAGGATCTGGTCGAGGTCCTCAGTGGTTGTATCATGGACTGCTGACATAGGGGGGATGACGGCAGCATTGTTAATGAGAACATCGATGGAACCAAAAACTTCTCTGGTTCTCTCAATCAGGCCTTGAATAGCTCTCTCGTTCCGAAGGTCGGCTTGTATGAAGCGGCAATGGGATCTGGTGGTCAAGCTTTCCGGAGCATGAATCATATCACTCGCCATCACATTCGCACCCGATTCAAGAAAGGCTTGAGCGCATGCCAGACCAATTCCACCCGCAATCCCGGTTACGATGACTGTCTTACTCTCGAACAAGAGCGCCATGGCTTGACTCCGTGATCTGGAAGGATGGATCCGTGAGATCCTTGTCTAGCGGATAAATGGGACGCTGGATATTTTTGAACGTGAGGCATCTCATATCCGCCGGTGTTGGGCCCGGTAAGTCGAGGACAAAAAAGCCTTTCATAATGTCTTTATAGCCACGGCGGAAGTTCATCATGTTCTTCACCACGACAAACTTCGTGGATTCCGGGTCCATTCCAGCAGCCCGGTACTGTTCGTCTCCCCAATCGTAGGTTGCTCTTGACATGATCAGAACCTGGACACTATCCACCTGTACGACAGCGGAAGGTCCCATGTCCGCCCAACATCCTCCGAAGATGCCCCCCCGGTACTGAAAATACCCGTCCAGTGTCCGCACAACCCGGACCTTCAATTTGGTCGGTTCACCCCATGCCGGATCCAGTTTATGACCAAGCGTCACGGTCACCTCAGCTCCTGGTCCAGCCTCATGACACCGATGCGCAGCACGTGGATCGACAACCATTGCCATGCTTGGTTCTTCGATCCCCAGTTTGAGCAGTTGTTTGACTACTCCGATCCCATCTCCCGCTGCCCCTCCTCCCGTCGTATCGGCCGTATCGAGTAGAAGGACTGGGCTTCCATGGATATCCCTTCCTCTACGGACTGCTTCCTCCGTCGAGAATGTATTCACATGAAAATCTTCCCGGCGCCCCCAGAATGTCTTCGCCAGACGAGTACAATTCTGCAGTGCAAACTCACGGTTTCCATCGGCGACAACAAGGGCGCCACATCCGATTTCCTTCACATCGATGTACGATCCGACATAAAAAAGGGAGGTTGAAAGGATAGATTCCTCATGCTCAAGTAATCGTGCTTCCTGCACAAGATCAGCAAAAGGGCTGTTCTCCTGGGTGGTTGCATTGAAAGCTGTCAACAGTAAAGGCAATTTGGCAAAAACCATAACGGGGTCGACATTCGTGGAGAGGATGCGAAGAAGGAGCTCGGCGGCCCGCCGTCCTGTGTCAAATACATCTTCGTGTGGGTATGTTCGATAGCCAAGAATCGCGGTGGCTTGTTGAACCATCCGTGAGGTCACATTTGCATGTAGGTCCAACGTGACCACTATCGGAACGGCGGTGCCTATCGTTTCTCTAACAGCGGAGATCAGGTCTCCCTCCGTGTCCTCCTCTATCATGGAAGACATGGAACCATGGAAAGATAGGAGGACTCCATCAACAGCAGGGTCAGCGGTAAGCCGGTTAAGAAGCTTCGATTTGAGCTGGTTATAGCACTCACACGACAGAGGTCCAGAGGAATTCGCCCTCGCCGCCAAGAGAGGTACGACTTCCGTTCCCTCAGCATTCTGGAGGATAGACAACATGCCCGCGATCTCTGTCCTAGATTGACCGAGACCAAGAACATCATCGCCAACAGAGAGATAGCCGCCCTCAGAGAACTGACCGATCTCCGTGATCGTTGAGACGAAGTGATTCGTCTCTTGTGAGATCTGCCCTACTGCAATACGAGATTGAGGTATCATTGTCTTTCACCCCACCTCTTTGACTGTATAGAGACGTTAGAGATTCCAAAGTGCTCCTTTCCGAAGATCAGGTCGGAGTAGTTTCCATCGGGGATCCACTGATCACGTGGAAGCAGAAGGTGTGCAAGGGACTCCTCACACACCTCGATACCCAAGCCCGGCTTGCCGCTCAGTTGTAGCCGCCCTTCCTTGACCGTGAGAGGTTCCGTCAGAAGGTCTTCAATGAAGGGGTTGCCGGTCTGATCCATTTCGACAGTGAGGCCGTTCGGGATGGCAGCCACCAGATGTGCATTGGCCACTAGAGCGATCGCGTCACTCCATGTGTGAGTTCCTACACGTAGGCCGTGATCGCAGGCCATTTGGGCGATTCTTCTACATTCGGTGATCCCACCCGACCGGCAGACATCCGGTTGCACGATATCCAACGCGCCTGCCCGGAGGAGTTCCCGGAATCCTTGCACACCAAACTCATTCTCACCGGCGGCTAGAGGAACCTGAATCCTCTTCCGCAATTCCACAAACAGATCTAACTCCTCAGGCGGAAAAGGTTCCTCAAACCACACAGCTCGTTCATCCTCCAAGACACGTGCCATTTTGACTGCGGCATCGAGCTGGTACCTGTGGGAGCCATCCACCATCATCTCACCGGTTGGACCCAGTCCCCTACGGATTGCCCTCACCGCTTCGCGATCATACTCTTCGCTGTGGCCCAGCCGTGTCTTTACCCTGATGAAGCCGTGCTCCAGATGACTTGCAGCCTCCGTCTCGAGTTTGTGCACGTCATCCTCCCAGAAGAGGCCGGAGGCATATGCTGGCACTGATTGCTTGGTCCCCCCCAGGAGCTCGTAGACCGGTTTCCCTTCCGCCTTTCCTTTGAGATCCCACAGCGCAATGTCGATCCCCCCAAGCGCCGAGATAGCAACTCCCTTGCGCCCATACCAACGCGTCAGTTCGTACATCCTGTCCCATAGACGCTCGATGTCTCGGGGATCCTCTCCCAGAAGGTGGCGTTTCAAATGGTTCTCTATGATGATCCTGACCAAATCCGGGTAGGCATACGAGGCCCCCCAGCCGATCAGCCCTGTGTCGGTCGTTACACGAATGATTGAGGTGACCCGGCTTGTCACCAAACCACCTGCATACCGGTATCCGCACCGTCCAGGATACTCAAAGTGGAGGTTCAAGACCTCAACGTTGTCAATTCGCATTAAGTGACTCTCCGGTCCCTTGCGGGACTGCTATGCAAAGGTTGTATATAAGACCACCATGACAATCGTCAGAACACCAGCTACCAGCCTGTAGTCTCCGATTCCTCGCAATCTGCCTTCTGTAAAGGCCAAAAATGGATGCTCCCAGACAAGCTTTGCCTGTTCAGTGGTCAGTTTCTGCGGGCGAACCATCGAGACACAAACGTGAATCACGGAGCAAACCACAAACAGATAGAAGCAATCCATGAGCGGTGGTATCGAAATGATTGCTGCCCCAGGGATCGAGGTCAGGAAGAAGGCTACGCAACAGAGCGCCGATCCCAAGTAGAGTGTGGCGACAGCTCCAGAGGAATTCACCCTCTTCGAGAAGACGCCCCAGACGAACACGGTCGTAATGGGTGGTGAGATATGGCAGACCACGGCTAGGACATAACGCATAATACTGGGAAACATACCGACGACCGGGGCCCAGAGAATCCCCAGAACCATGGCAGCAACCGTTGCTCGACGACCGATTCTCGTAAGCATCTGATCGCTCACGTTTGGTCGTAACCGTTTGTAGACGTCGTAGGTGAAGAGCACAGCGGTCGAATTGAGCGCACCCGAAACCGCCCCCATGACTGCTGCCAGCATGGCAGCCGCCATCAGACCTTTCAGCCCGGTTGGAAGAAGGTTCTGAACCAGAAAACCGTAAGTGTCTTTTGAATTACCGATAGGAGGGAACAATCCCTTGTTCTCCATTGCCATGAGCAAGATCCCGGGCAGAGTGAAGAGGAAGACAGGCAGGATTTTGAGAAATTCACAGAAGAGCGGACCGAGGCGCGCGTGGTGCTCATCCTTTGCACCAAGGACTCGCTGGACGATTGTCTGGTCAGCGCACCAGTACCAAAGGCCTAGCACAGGATACCCGAGGAAAGCGGCATACCAAGGCATCCCTGAAGGGTCATTCGATCCACGAAGGACGGTCATCATCACAGGGTCGACATTGGCAGTCATCTCCGACCAGCCACCCACCCGTATCAATCCCATCAAGACCAACATGGCTGATCCGCTCAGCATGACGAGGGCCTGTATGGCCTCAGTTAGCACAACTGCCAGTAATCCCCCAATGGTGGTGTAGATAGCAGTCAGAATGGAGAGGACCAGGATGCTGACCGTCATATTTACACCGAACAGGTTCCTGAAGAGAACAGCACCCGAGTAGAGGGCCATCCCAATATGGAAAAAGATCGCGGTCATGATCCCGATCATGGCCATCCAGTCACGGCAGGGGCGGCTGTTGTACCGCTTTTCAAGAAAATCAGGCAGGGTCGCAACACGGGCACGGATATAAAACGGCGCGAAAAAGAGTGCCAGGACAATCAACAGAAAGGCAGCCAGCCACTCAAGATTCCCGAAGACCATCCCGCTTATGTATCCTTCTTGCGCCATCCCCACAAGGTGAGCCGTCTGGATATTGGTGGAGAAAAGTGCCAGCCCTATCAGGGGCCAAGTAAGGGTCTGTCCGGCAAGGAAATAGCCCTTTCCTGTCGAGTTTCTTCTTCGTTGGCGAATCCCGGCCCAACAGCCCAGCGAGACGATTCCCACCAGGTAGACAACGATGACCATGATGTCAATAGCGCTGATCTGGACCTGTACATCAGGCATCTCAAATTCTCCCACCCATTTGAGGTATGGACCCTACGGGAGGAAACTCCCCCTCCCGTAAGGTCAGCGTCAGACGGATTCCATCTCGATCAAACCAGGTGGCGACAATGAACTGCTTAGTAAAGATCCCAGTTCCGAACCGCCGTGCCGCCTTCTCCAACGAAGCGGATAAAATCAACCGCCATCCAGGTATTAAAGGTTCCAGCTTCGACTCCGGAATTATCCACAACATCGATGATAATTTGCTGTCCCACATACGGTGTCATATCAATTACTCTGTCGACTGCTGGGTGTCCTACGGCACCACCAGGCGGGTAGACCCTTGTGATTTTTGTTAGTGGATTCTTGTTCAGAAACACATCAACATAATTCACATCCGGCTCGACCCCATAACCTTGAGTATCGGTGGTTCCATCGAACCCGGCGAGCATAAGCGCCAAACCTTCCGCGCCGGTTGGTACTGTAATGGGAACCGAAGTGAGCCGCCCGATCTTTTGTGCATCCGCCCCCCCGGCCGCGGCCGATGTCGCTGAGGTCGTCCCTTGAAGAACTGGATGCCACGGTGAAGTCCCAACCGACCAAGCTTCACCTGTGACGGACCAGATTGCCTGATTAAACAAGTCGGCCCGGTCTCCAGTTCTGAAATCGTCCACCGCGATATATGCCCCCATAGGCGCATCGTTGTTGTCCACCACCTCGACATAAACTTCTTCACCAACGTGCTCTGCTCCACTGAGAAACGTGCGCCCAAACACTCCGGGGGTATTGGGGGCGTATAACCGGTCCAATTCAGTGGAGTCACTTGCAAGATTGAGTGTCACATAGTTTGTGGGGCTTTCTCCGAGACTGTTCGGGGTGAAAGTCGACCAGCCAGTGATAAGAAATTCTACATTCCTCTTGTTCAGCACGAACGTGCTGCTACGAAGTGTCCCCATCTCCATGAGCGCTTCCTGGGGAAAAGAGCTTGCATAATAAGCTCCCTCAGGGTTGTTAAAGGCACCCACCGTCCCTGGTACATCTATTGAGAAAACGTTGCCGGTCACAGTCCAACTTGTGAAGTCGCCTGTTTCAAAGTTGCCATTGGGGATTTGAGGTGCTGGGGGTGGTGTGGGAATAGGCTCAAAGTCATCAATGAGTTGGAGGAGAGGCAACGGCTCGATGTGGATTGTCTTGAATGCATCTACCGCAATGTATGCTCCAGATCCCCCTGGATTGTCATCGACAACCGCTAGATAAACCGACTCTCCCGTGTGATCCCCACCAGACAGCAGAAGGGAAATAAAGACGCCAGGAGTGTTAGGGGCATACTCGCGATCCAATTCAAGATTGTTACTTGCAAGGTTGAGCGTGACGTAATTTGTCTTAGGCTTTCCTGGAGGGGGAGCTAACGTGCTCCAACCGGTGATCAGGAACTCGACTGTGTTCTTGTCCAGGACAAAGTTGTTTGAACGAAGGGTTCCTGTCGCTCCTCCAAGTCCATCCGCCGCAAAAGAGCTTGCATAGTAGCTCCCGTCTGGATTGTTGAAGGCGCCTACAGTCCCTGGTACATCGATTGAGAATGCAGTGCCGGTAGCAGTCCAACTGGTGAAATCCCCAGTCTCAAACGAGCCATTCGGTATCTCTGCTTGTGCTGCCAAGGTTACCACGATTAGGGTCAGACAAACTGCAAGATAGAAACGCGTTGCCACTCTCATTTGTCAGCCGAGACCTCCTGCCAATTGTTTCTTGAGCTTCCGCATCGCGGAAGCCGTCGTAACCTTCATCAACCCTCAGACGCTCTTTCCGGCTTTGTACCACCGGATGAAGTCATGCAATGTGCGGGATTTGTTTCCACTACCGAATCGCACCGTTTGTCAGCATCAAATCTCCAGACGATGTTGTCCCGTTTGTTGGACTGTAGAAAAACCGGGAGGTGCCGTTCATCACTCTTTTGTATTCGAAGACATCGAATCCTATAAAGTCGGTCAGAAAATTGGGGCCAGCAGAGGAGATGAACCACTGAATTCCAGCTCTAAGGCCGAGACTGCGTATTGGCTCTCCCAGGGAATCCCAATTGATGTAGGCAAAGGTGTCGATGTCCGAGAAGGGGTTCTTGGGCAAGTTTTTTGATGGGAATGGATTGGGTAGTACGGTTTTGATGTAGGGGATTGGAGTGGTGAGTGAAACCCAGACCCAATAGTCACCTCCTTTGTACTCATCGGGAGGAAACTTCTTATAGTCGATCTGGTAAGACGTGAGGGCGGTCCGTAGGGCTGTCATATTCCCTCTGGCTAAGGTCAGCTTGGCACGGAGCTGCGCCTCCAGGAAATTCGGAAGCGCGATGGCAATCAAGATTAGGATGATGGCAATCACGATCAACAACTCAATCAGCGTAAAGCCTTTGAATCTCATAACGCCTTCCTCCGACTACTATCTGTTCTCGCTTTCGCACTCTCTCCTAGGGCCACAGATACGAGCCAACCGTTGGCTTTCGAACAGTGAAAGCAGCTGCATTCGGTCCGACTTCCCCAATACATCGAGTATATGCTCACTCAGATCAGACTCTGGCCGAACCATGTATTACAGATCATCGATCATGCACGATCTGAAAGATATGAGTTTCAAAATCAGCTGTCAAGGCCTTTTTTCGAGAACCGATGTCAGATTGGGGGCAACTGTATTTGCTTGAGATCTCAATCCTCTGGTTTCACATAGGTTAGCCTCTCTACTCTCATAGAAATGATAAAAATGAAATTGATAACAGCACGCAACTCCTGATAAACGTAAAATCCAAAATCGCTCCCCAAGGCGAAAATGCCAGTTTCGACCAATGGACAAGTCCCCCGTCTCTAGTGGTATTCATTGAGTTCCTAGGCATTTCTTCTTTACCAAATGACTACCGTCCTGAAAGTGGATACGCCCTTGGTTGAAAAAAAGCGCGAAGACCAACCTTAGTAGGGAAAGTTCGTTCGAGATCATGTGTGGATGCTGTCCCCCCAAATCTACTGTCTATTGGAGGCGAGCGAGTGTTTTTCACCTCTGATCAGTTCAAAGCCCTCGCTGAGCACCTCATTGATTCCAGTGGCCACGAAGGAGTCGCCTGGAAACCGAGTCCACTATAGGGAAGGTTATTGACGTCCTTGGAGAAACACTGAGGCAAAGAAAAGCGCCGGGATCATAGCGGCGAGTTGGTACGATTAAAGCATTTCCCGGCATGTCTGAGTTTCTATTGATCAACCTAAAAACGGTACTTGCTGATTGAATTCTTGCCATAAGTCCAAGAGAATCAAGTCCATGAAGTCAAAACGTGAGGTCACGAGTTCTCACCCAATGGGTGAGTCGGAAATGGTTCCCCTGGCAGGGGCAAGACAGGCGGTTGCGGTGGACACGTATGGGGGCCGGGTCCATGTGGAATGGGACCCGCAAGCGGCGGTGACGGGGATGGGTCAGTTACCCTTTTTCATCGACTTCCTGAAGACGGCTGATCTCTTCGAGCCATGGGTCAATGATTGTCCACTGACCTACACCAGTCCCAATGGTCCCTCGAAGGTCAACGTGCTGGGGACATTAATGCTGTCGGTATTATCCGGACACCGCCGCTATGCACACATCACGATGATGCGTTGCGACAGCGTCAATCCACGCTTGTTGGGAATGACTAAAGTGGTCAGCGAGGATTCGGCGCGGAAAGCTTTTAGAGGAGCGGATGAGGAGGCCTGCACCGATTGGCTACAAAAACATTTAATGCGTTGTTATGAGCCGCTATTATATGAACCCTGGATTCTGGATGTAGATGGGACCATCAAGACGGTATACGGTCATCAGGAAGGGGCGGTGGTGGGATATAATCCACACAAAGTGGGACGTCCCTCGCATGTATATCACACCTACTTCGCAGCCAATATCCGTTTGGTGTTGGATGTGGAGGTGCAACCGGGAAATCAAACGGCGGCCTACTATGCGCAACCGGGACTATGGGCCTTTATTGATCGTTTGCCGAGACAGGCCTGGCCGGCGTTTGTACGGGGGGATTGCGACTGGGGTAATGAGCGTGTGATGCATGAGGCCGAGAAACGCGGTATGCCGTATCTCTTCAAATTACGCAAGAGCGCTACGGTCAAGACCTTACTTGAAGAGGCGATGTACCGCGATGATTGGACCAGTTGCGGCCAAGGTTGGCAAGGAGTCGAGACGCATCTACGGCTGACGAGTTGGACAAAGAGCCGCCGTATCCTAGCAGCGCGTTGAAAAAGCCATCAATTTCAGAGTTTGGCACTGGGATAGTT